>NZ_JBKKAP010000032.1:0-7990 GCF_046714615.1 Paeniglutamicibacter sp. | reverse complement strand
GCGCTACTTGCCTTCCTCGAAGCCCTATAGGCCAGCCAGTTATGCCGAACTTCGCCCGCCACACCCCAGCAGTGGCAGTCATCCAGCCCCCGCTATCGGAATAACCACGACATCGGCATAACCGGTGACGGGGCGTGAAACGGAACACCGGCGACGGTCCGATTCGCAGGTCAAGGCGGCGGTGCCCAACGCTGATTGTGCGGGCGGGTCTAGTGCGACTTCAGGAGCTTCGCACCGTCGGTCCGCAACTCATCGGTCGGGGAGACGTGGCGATAGCGGGTTTGCCGGGTGACGCCAAGTTCCTTGCAGAGGGCGCCGACCTTCGTTTCCTTCTGTCCCATGGCGGCCATGGCCAGACGGACCCTGGCCTGAGTCATCTCGTAGGGCCGGCCGCCGGTGCGTCCACGGGCCCGGGCCAACCCGGCGACGGTCCGTTCGGAAATCAGCGCGCGTTCGAACTCGGCCAGGGCCGCGAAGATCCCGAAGATCCCGAAGACGAGCTTGCCCGAGGCGGTGGTGGTGTCGATGGCCGCTCCCTCACCGCCTGACAAACCATGTGTCCCAAGGCGACTGCACTGCCCAACAATGCGGGAATCCCAATGCAGTCGCCTTCGGAAAACGACACTGGCGTTCATCCCGCACGAGATAAACCAAATCCGGGCGCTTCAGGACTCGGCGCCGGTCCGCGTGCTGCGCAACGACCTGACCGAGGAGATCGCGGTGCCCGGGGACCGGCAGCCGCTGCCGGCGCAGGTCGAGCGGATCCGCGTGGCGGCCCGGCTGCTCGCCTACTGGAACCGGCGGGCTGATCTGCGCCGGAACCATGGCCAACCCGCTGGCCGTGCGCGGGAAAGAGCCGCTGCGGGGGGCCGCCGCCCTGCGACGGCGGCCCCCCGAACCGGGCAGGACACCACGTGTCCCGTGTCCTGCTGAAATCCCTGCTACTGGGCCACCACACACAAAACCTGCCGCGATTATGGGCACCGGTTCTCTGGTGCAATTTCAGGCAGGCTTCTACTCTTCGGGCATGAAGCATTGGGCGCCAGATCTGCTAGTAGCAATCGATATGGCTACCTTGCTTTCGGCCTGCTGTGCCTTGGCCGAATTGGGGGGAATTGGCATCCGTGGACGACCATTCCAACAGCCGCTGGCCGCGGCGATTCCCTTATTGAGGCACCACCATGAGAAATTCCGCAACCGTATCCGATCCGCCGCGCCATTCCCGTTCCAAGGCACATCCCCGTGCCGCCATCACGGCCCAGATTTGCTTGATGTTCGTGATCGCCGGATGCACCACGCTCGTGGACCAGACCCTGCCCACCCCGATTTCGACCGCGTCGATTCCCGGCCCCTCTCTGATACCCGAGATCAAGGTCTTCCCCATTGATCCCGCGCTGCATGAAGTCGATGCCGGCGAAAAGTTGCCGTCCCATGCCGAACTCATCGACCAAGGCAAAAGCCCCCTGCCAGGTGCCCGCCCCGGCAGCGAAATCGTCCTGATGCATTTTCACGGCAAGGGCGAATCCCGGATCGTCCTGCCGCACCAGCGATCAGGCGCGTTGCTCTGGATCCTGGTGGGTTGCGAAACCGAGGCGCCGTTGACGATCCAGACCCATAATCTCTACGGCGTTGTCATGGCCCGCTACGACTTGGAACCTTGCCGCGCCGCTGAGGGAGGCGGCGGGACCGAGGACGGTTCGTCCACCCTGGTCGAGGTGTGGACAGATCCGGACGTGGCGTACCACCTCACCGTCATTTCCTCGGAAATGAACGAGACTTCGGAGCTGGGCTCGACATCCGGGCAGCCGCATAGCTGACCAATCTCGCACATCGTCCGCCCGCGGGCGCAGTGCTGCGCGGCCCGATGAGCCCACCCCCCGCTCGGCGCAGGGGCTCGAGCACCACCAGGCCACGCACGCGAAGTCAAACGTTCGAACCTTGTCATGGGTCCAGCCCATGACGCAGTCGGATGGAGCTGCCCGACGAGCTCAGGCCATCTTCGTCCTGATGGCCTCCACCTCGGCGGGGCTCAACCCGTGTTCGAGCAGGAAGGATTCGACGCCGAGTGAATCGACGAACTGCACCAACGCTTCCAGCCGCTCGTTCAGCGGAGCAATGAGGTTCGGCTCCTCGATGTAGGACTCGTGCGGGTGCTTGACCGGGCTGACCTTGTGCCAGTCGTTGATCCCCCGGAGCGAGGCCTCGTATTGGGATTCGAGCAGGTCCTGCCGGTCAACCAGTTTGAGCAGCATCGAGACGATCAACCCGGTGCGGTCGCGCCCTGCCGAGCAGTGGATCACGACCTTTCCCCGGGCCGCGGCAATCTGGTGGAAAACCTCCGCTATGCGGTCGGGGAAGAACTTGATGTTTCCCGGATACATTCGCGGATGATTCATGTAGGGCACGGCGAGCTGCTCGAATTCCGGATGCCCGGGTTCCTCGGTGGGAGCGTTGACGATGGTGATTCCGGCCGTGGCCGCCTCGTCCACCTGGGGGTCGGTGGGACGCCGTCGCTGCTCGTTGGGGTTCCGCAGGTCAATGACGGTGCGCACGCCGTCGGCATGGGCCTGCTGCCATCCGGCACTGGTGAGCCACTCGCGCCGACCCATGCGATAGATGCTGCCCAGCACGATCCTGGCGTTGACGGCGCCTTCCCACTGCGGTTGGTCCATGGACTCCACCATCGCGTTTTTCTCCCTTAGGCTTTGCCGCCCTCATAGGTCTCAATGCGGATGTGGTGCTCCGGGCCCGTGGCTGCGCGTGGCGCGCCGGCCTTTGGTGCCTCGGTCTTGCTTGCATCGGTCTTCGGTGCGTCGGCGCCCGATCCATCGTTTCCGGGGGCCGCGGCCGCGGGACGGGCATGCGAGGAGCGGAACGCTTCCGAATCGCGCCAGGTTTCGAAGTCCGACTCGGAGTCGAACTCCATGGTCACCTTGTACTGCGCGGCCGGATCCACGGGGCGATCAAGGGTTGCGCGCGCCAGGCCCTGGACCCTAGGGAGGTTCGAGCGCATGTTGCCGATGAATCGTTCCTCGAATGCTGCTGCTCGTTCGGCTGGAACATCGATGCGGTTCGTGACGACATACATGGTTGTTTTCCCTTCCCTCGGTGGCCGCCATCGTGTCCGGGCGGCTCGGGTTCCACGCTACCGAAAATCTCCGCCCCTGCCCATTTGCCCCGGCCAAGTGGATACGCAGAAACCGGTGGCGCCAGGGATCAATGACCATGGCACCACCGGATTCGGTGGAAGCGTGCGCTACTTGGAATCGGACCAGTCGTAGAAGCCGCGTCCGGTCTTGCGGCCCAGGTGCCCCTGCTCCACCAGGTCGCGCAGGATCTGCGGCGGGGCGAAGCGGTCGCCGAGGGTCTCGTGCAGGTACTCGGCGATGCCCAGGCGCACGTCCAGGCCGACAATGTCGGTGGTCTTCAACGGACCCGTAGGGTGCTTGTAGCCCAGCACCATGGCGTTGTCGATGTCCTCGGCGCTTGCAACGCCCTCTTCGACCATCCGCATGGCTTCCAAGGCAATGGCGACTCCCAGTCGTGAGCTGGCGAACCCCGGTGCATCGTTGACGACCACGGCGGTCTTGCCCAGTGCCTTGACCCAGCCGCGGGCCTTGTCGATGACTTCTTCGGCGCTCTGCTTGGCGATGACCACTTCGATCAGGGTCGAGGCCGGAACGGGGTTGAAGAAGTGCAGGCCCAGGAAGTTGGCCGGTCGCTGCAGTTCGGCGGCCAGGCCGCTCATCGACAGCGAGGAAGTGTTCGAGGCCAGGATCGCGGTTTCGCCCAGGTTTTCCTCGACCCTCTGCAGCGATGAGACTTTCAGGTCCCAGATTTCCGGGACGGCCTCGACGACGAGTCCGCGGTCGCGGAAATCGGCGTAGTCCACCGAGACCGTGAGCCTCGAGGCCATCTCACCGAGGTTCGCATCGGTGGCCCCGCGTTCGATCGATTTCGCGGCGGCCGACTCGACGCGTTCGCGCGCGGCCAGGGCCGAGGCTTCGTCGCGTTCGACGACCAGCACATCGGAGCCGTTGATCAAGAAGGCGTGCGCGATGCCGGCGCCCATGCGTCCGCCACCGAGTACGCCTACCTTGGCGGGTAGCGAGTTGGGAAGTGTTTCCATTACTTTTTCTTCCGATCCAAGAAGGCCTGCATGCGGTCAAATTTTGCCGGGGATTCAAAGAGCATTCCCTGGGCCAACGTGTCGATGACGGGGTGGGCCTCGCGCGGGGCGTGGAACACGGATTTGGTGATGCGCACGGCCAACGCGTCCTGCGCCCCAATGCGGTCGGCCAGCGCGGAAGCGGCGGCAAGCAGCTGAGCCCCGTCGACGAGCTCGGTGACCAGCCCGACGCGCAGGCATTCCTCGCCGTTGAGCACCTTCCCGGCCAGCAGGATCTCCTTGGCGACGGGTTCGCCCACGAGTTCCTTCAGCCGCCAGGTGGCGCCTGCCGCAGCCATGATGCCCAGCCCCGTTTCCGGGTTGCCCATGCGCAGCTCCGGGGTGCCGATGCGGAAGTCGGCGGCGTAGGCCAGCTCGGCCCCGCCGCCCAGTGCGAACCCGTCCAGGGCGGCGATCACGGGCATGGGAAGCTTCGCGAGCCTGTCGAAGATGCCGGAGTTGATGCCTGCCAGCGCGTCGTCGCGGCGGCGCATCCGCAATTGGGCGATATCGGCTCCCGAGGCGAAGATTCCCTTGGTCCCGGTTTCCGGGTCGGCAGGGATGCCCGAGAGGATCAGGATCTTGGCGTTGGCTTCGAGGTAGGAGCAGACCGTATGCAGCTCATCGACCATGAGCTGGTCGATCGCGTTGCGGACCGCCGGGCGGTTCAGCTGTACGTCTAGCCTGTCATCGGCCTCGGTGACCTTCAGCGTGGTGAACGAGCCCGCGGAGAGGTTCTCGGCCATTGGCTAGACTCCCTCGATCAGCAGCGCCGCGCCCTGGCCGACGCCCACGCACATGGTGGCCAGTCCGAGCTTGCTCCCGGTCTTGGCTTCGCGCTCCAGACGACCGAGCAAGGTGATCACGATTCGGGATCCCGAGGAACCCAGCGGGTGGCCCAGGGCGATGGCCCCGCCGTCGCGGTTCACGATTTCCGGGTCCAGCCCGAGTTCGCGCATGGACGCCAGGGACTGGGAGGCGAAGGCCTCGTTGAGTTCCACGGCAGCCAGGTCATCCACCGTGTAGCCGGAGCGTTCCAGGACCTTGCGGCTGGAGGGCACCGGGCCCATCCCCATGATTTCCGGGGCCAGGCCGGCGGCGGCGCCGTCAATAATGCGGGCGCGCGGAACCAGACCGTACTTCTTGATGGCGGCCTCCGAGGCCACGATGATGGCAGAGGCACCGTCGTTGAGCGTGGAGGCGTTGCCCGCGGTGACCACCGACCCGCCCTTGACGACCGGGCGCAGCTTGGAGAGCACCTCAAGTGTGGTGCCGGGGCGCGGTCCCTCGTCGGTGTCCACGATGGTCTCTCCCTTGCGGGTCTTGACCGTGACCGGGACGATTTCTTCCTTGAAGTGGCCTGCCTCGATCGCGGCGATGGCCAATTCATGCGAGCGCACGGCGAAGGCGTCGCAATCCTCGCGGGAGGTGCCGTAAACGCGGGCAACCTCCTCCGCGGTCTCGGGCATGGAGAAGGTGGTCTTGCCCTCGCGGGAAAGCTCACCGGAGAGGAACTCGGGGTTGGGGAAGCGCCAGCCGATGGAGGTGTCGTAGCTGGCGCCGGGCTTGGCGAAGGCCTTGTCGGGCTTTTCCATGACCCAGGGGGCGCGCGACATCGATTCGACGCCGCCTGCCACCACGATGTCGGCGGCACCTGCCTTGACCATGTGGCTGGCCATGGTGATGGCGCTCATTCCGGAGGCGCAGAGGCGGTTGACGGTGATGCCCGGGACCGAGTCCTCAAATCCCGCCAGCAGCCAGGCCATGCGGGCCACGTTGCGGTTTTCCTCGCCGGCACCGTTGGCGTTGCCGAAGATGACCTCGTCCACGTCTGTCGGGTCGATGCCGGCGCGTTCCACTGCCGCGCGGATTGCCAGCGCGGCCAGGTCGTCAGGGCGAACGCTGCTTAGCGATCCGCCGTAACGTCCCACCGGGGTGCGGGCTCCGCCCACCAAGTAAGCCTCAGTCATCACAACTCCTTTGTCGTTCGGCGCACGCCATGGTCCCTCCGGTTGGCTTGCCCAGTGGAAGGACCCGTTCATGCACCGTCTATTGGCCCGGTTTGCCGTCCCGCATGGGGACACCATAATTACCGACCATTCGTTCACTAATTGAATCACACCTAGAATCCCATGTTGCCACACGTGCGGTCAATCGCCTGCGGACACAAAGCCACACACGTTGACGCGGGCAATTGGCTGGCGTATCGTCTTCCACTTGACCGACTCCGGGGCAACCCCTGGATCGTGGACCGTCACCGCCCGGGGCCGTGACAGGGAACCGGACGGGCATCCGGTCGACGGAAAGCTGAATAACAACGGAGCAGTAATGCAACCGGACACCAGCCAACCCAACCACCCGACGACACCGGCTCCGGTGGATCTGAGCCAGCACATCGGACCCGACCTGACCACCACGGCAGGACGCCGCGAAATCCGCAATGCCACTGCCGCTTCGGCGATGGGCAACCTGACCGAATGGTTCGACTACGGCGTATACGCCGTCGCAGTTTCCTACATTGCCTTCCACTTCTTCCCCACCGAGGGCGGAACCCTCATGGCGCTGGGCACCTTTGCCCTGTCATTCCTGGTCCGGCCGCTGGGCGGACTGGTGTGGGGGCCACTGGGCGACAAGATGGGCCGCAAGCACATCCTCGCACTGACCATCTTGATGATGTCCGTCGCGACATTCCTGATCGGCGTGATGCCTACCTTCGATCAGGTCGGTGTGCTCGCGCCCGTGCTCCTGATTTTCCTGCGCATGGTCCAGGGATTTTCCACCGGCGGTGAATACGGCGGTGCCGCAACATTCATGGCCGAGTACTCCCCCGACAAGAAGCGCGGCTTCTTCGGTTCTTTCCTGGAATTCGGGACGCTCGGCGGCTTCGCCCTGGGAACCGCCGTGATGCTCGGCTTCCAGGTTGCCCTGAGCGACGAAGCCATGATGGCCTGGGGCTGGCGCGTGCCCTTTATGCTGGCCCTGCCCATGGGCCTAATCGGCCTGTACCTCCGGAACAAGCTCGAGGACACCCCGGTGTTCCAGGAGCTCGAGGAACGCGGCGAGGTCCAGGAGAAGAGCTCGCTCTTTGAACTCATCCGCGTCTATTGGCGTCCCATGCTGGTCATGAGCGGCCTGGTCATCGCCCTGAACGTCGTGAACTATACGTTGCTGAGCTACATGCCGACTTATCTCGAGGGCCAATTGGGCCTTGACCCGAAGGCTTCCTTGATGGTGATCCTGATCGGCGAGGTCGCCATGATGGCCGTCATCCCTTTTGCCGGGTCACTTTCGGACAAGGTGGGCCGAAAACCCATGTGGTTTGCGTCGCTGATCGGCCTGTTCGTGCTGGCGCTGCCGCTGTTCTGGCTGATGGGCAAGAGTTTCCCGCTCGCGATCCTCGGCTTCGCCATCCTGGGCCTGCTCTACATCCCGCAGCTGGCCACGATCACCGCGACGTTCCCCGCCATGTTCCCCTCGCACGTCAGATTTGCCGGCTTCGCGGTGACCTACAACGTCGCGACCGCGATCTTCGGAGGAACCGCGGCGATGGTCAACGAGGCAGTCATCAACGAGACCAGCTTCCTGCTGTTCCCGGCGGTCTACATGATGATTGCCTGCGCCATCGGGCTGGTGGCCACGCGCTACCTGCCGGAGACCGCAGGGGCATCGCTGCGCGGAACGAAGATCCCGGACGCCCATGAGACCGGCATCCTCGCCGACGCTGTCGGGTCCCGGTCCTAATCCGCCCCGCCGCGCTGAGGAAACGCCGGCCTTGACGACAGTGGTGGGTGGGGTCGTTCCCAAGTTTCCCTGGGAACGACC
>NZ_JBKKAP010000031.1:0-24116 GCF_046714615.1 Paeniglutamicibacter sp. | reverse complement strand
TGAAGGACAAGGATCATTGGCTTGCCTCACCGAAGCGCGAAGAGGTCTTCGGCCCCCTCGGCGTCACTAACATTCGGACGTTCGTCGACCCTCAGAACCCGACGCAAGTCGCGGTGCTGATGGACGTTGCTGACTTGGATGTCCTCATGGCCGCGATGCAATCCGAGGCACTGGCCGAAGCGATGGCCTACGACGGCGTGCTGGGCGAGACCTTGGTGATTCTCGTCGAGGCGTAATTTCTATTCTCGGTAGTGCGGGTGAGCGAAAACTGCTTATCGGCCGTGAACGGCCTCACCTCGTGTCGCGATGGACGGACCTCATCCGGGCACGCACCCGTGAGGGGATGGCCGTAGCCAAGGAAAGGGGCCGGCTACGCGGAAAAAAGCCCAAGCTCTCTAAGCCTCGATCCACCGATAATTTTGAGCGGCCACCGGCGGTTTAAGCACGAAAGGCCCGTCATTCAGGGGAAAATGGAGCTTGTCTAGAGCACATTTACCGCCGAAATCGGAGCACTTCGCAGATCCAAGTTTCCCATACTCTTTCCTCCATGTCAGTTTCGTTCGACGACCCGAACCTGGTCGGTTCCGCAGGTCTGGTTCCGGTGATGGCACTGGCCCGCGAAGCGGGTCTGGCCGAACTGGCTGACCAGTGGGTGAAAATGCCCACCGACAAGGGTTCCAACGCCGGACTGAAGCTCTCCGCCCTGGTCGGAGGAATGGTAGCCGGGGCGGACAGCATCGATGACATGGACATGCTCCGCCACGGGGCAATGAAAAGCTGTTCACGGGCTGCTATGCACCCTCCACCCTGGGCTCGTACCTGCGCTCCTTCACCTTCGGGCACGTCAAGCAGCTGCAGGCCGCGGCCACCCGCTTCCTGGAAAACCTTGGGCGCAAGGTCCCGTTGCTGGGCGAGGTGGATTCCGGGGATTTCGTGTTCATCGACATCGACGACACCATCGTCGAAGTCCACGGCTACCAGAAGCAAGGCGCCGGGTTCGGATACTCCGGCGTTCGCGGCCTGAACGCACTGCTGGGAATCATCTCCTGCACGGGACACGCACCGGTGATCGTGGCCCAACGCTTGCGCAAGGGCTCGGCGTCCTCCGCCCGCGGAGCGGCAATCTTCGTTGCAGAGTCCCTGCGGGCCGGCCGCAAATTGGCCGCCAAGGGCAGGCCCCTCGTCCGCGCGGATTCCGCCTACTACAACCAGTCCGCGGTTGCCGCCGCGCTGGCCCAAGGCGCCGACATGTCCGTGACGGTCCGCATGAACTCCTCGATCAAGAAGGCCATCGCCTCGATTGCGGACGACGCGTGGGAAACCATCCAATACCCCCAAGCCATCTTCGACCAGGACACTGAACAGTGGATTTCCAGGGCCGAGGTCTCGGAGGTCGAATACACGGCCTTTGCCTCCAAGAAGAAAAGCGCCCGGATTCCCGGACGGCTGATCGTGCGCCGCATCCCCGAACTGAACCCGAAAAAGGCCGCCGGGCAGGGCACTCTCTTTGACTCCTACCGCTTCCACGGGGTGTTCAGCACCGTCGCCCGGGACGTGCTGGGCACCGTGGAGATGGACAAGACCCACCGCCAACACGCGATCATCGAGTCAGTCAACGCCGAGCTGAAGGACTCGGCACTGGCCCACCTGCCTTCGGGAAAATTCAACGCCAACGCGGCATGGCTGCATGCCGCGGCCATCGCCTACAACCTCACTCGGGCCGCCGGAATCCTCGCCGCGGGACGCTTCACCCGCGCCAAGATGCGCACCTTGCGTGAGAAGCTGGTTCTCGTCCCGGCCCGAATCGCCTCCAGAGCCCGGAAAATCACCTTGCATCTTCCACGGAACTGGCGCTGGGCCCAGGCCTGGACACAGCTCTTCACCAGCGTCCAGGCACCTCCGCAAGCGACCTGAACCACCCGACCACCCAGCCGCCATGGCGCAACCAAGAACCCACGATGGAACATCACCGGCAGCGAGGCCGGCACCCTTCCCGCGCCCAAAAACGAAACCGCCCCCGAATCCGGGAATCAGTCCCGGACCCGAAAGCGGATCGGTGGATCAAGGCTAAGAAAGCCGACGCCGCATGGGGAACGGTCTACGGGACAAATTCATGTCAACTTTTCCGATGACTAGGATTGAAAGCACCACGGGTCACGGCACGTCCAGAATCGGAGGAAAAATGAAACTGGCGATTGTTGCCGTAGCCGCGTGGGTCCTGACTGGCCTAATCGCAATACTGGGTGTGAACGCCGGTGCCACTATTTGGTTCTACAGGGAGCCCGTGGTCGATACCGTGCCTGATCCCGGAAGCTACTTTGTCGCCGCGGCTGCCGGATTCCTGGCGCTGCTCCTAAGCCTGGTTGTCAGCATCGGCGTGACTGTCCACGCGACTCGATGCAACGCCGGCCGAAGGGCACGATCCGCCTGACTGCCATTGCCGAAGGCTGTCCGCAACGGGAACCTTTACTGGGGCGCTTTTCCCAAGTCGGGAACCAACTGCGGTGAATTTGAGTTCGTGGCCGTCAACGCACCGGGTTGGCGCAGGGTCTCCCATTCGCTCCGCAAGACGCTCATGACGATCGCATCGTGGTGGGTGCCGTTGAAGTACACCACCTCACGGAGTCGTCCCTCTTCGGTGAACCCGGCATTGGAGTATGCGTTCCGGGCTCGCTTGTTGAAGGCCCAGGTGCGCAGCTCGATTCGGTTGAGACCCATTTGGAGGAAGCCGTAATCGATCGCGGTCCTCACGGCGTCCGTGCCGTAGCCTTTTCCCGTTTCTTCCGGGGCGAGGATGATCGCCAGGGTTGCGGCTCGTTCTGGCATGGACGCCCCGTAGAGCGTCACGTGTCCGATGAAGGTTCCCGTTCCGAGCGTCTCGATGCTGAAGCCGGCGCTGCCAGGAGTTGTGTTCGTGCTCCACTGCCTGAACATCTCTGCCGTCGAGCCCTCGGGGCTCGGCTTGACGGTGGCCTGTTGCAGCACCGCCCATTCGGGAAGGGCCCACCACTTGTCGAGCATCGGAAGGTCGTTTTCAGCGAGGGCGCGAAAGCGTACTTTATCTCCACGCAGTACGCCGGCTCCGTAGGCCGCGGCGTCCGCCATATCCCAGTCATCAGTCATGGGTCAATCATTGACCATTCCCGTTGCCATTGCCTCATTTGAGACTTCGGGCCTGTGTTGGTGCAGGCCGACGCGACCGCACACCCATGAGTGAATTGGCTCCGAGCCCGTCGGTTTCGAGAAATGGTGGCGCTCACCGGCGAGCAACCCGCGGGGTCCCATAAATCAAACACTGAATGGGACTGTTCGAAGATTTCTAACTAGAATCTCCACATGATCACCGAGACGAAACGTTTACCCCTGGACCGCCCGACGCTTGAGGACGCCGCAGGCCTGCATCTGATCTGTAACGATCCGCGGGTCTGGACCCATTTCCCAAGCCTTCGACATGCCGAATTCGAACAGACGCGCGTGATGCTGGATCGATGGATTACCTCATGGGATCGCGATGATTTGGGCACCTGGATTGTCAGGCAACCCGGAAGCCAGGCGATCATTGGCTACGGCGGATGCTCCGTCAAACAAGACTCCTTTTGGAACCTGGGATACCGCTTCGCGTACAGCGCACAAGGCCAGGGCTTTGCCACCGAACTCTCGCTTGAGGCCGTCAAACAGGCGAAAATGAGCCGCCCCGACCTCCCAATCGTGGCCTACCTGCTCGAACACAACTTGACTTCCGCTCGGGTGGCAGAAAAAGTAGGGCTCTCCCTCGTTCATCGGGGCCTTGATGCTGGCAACCCTGATCCCAACGCGATTCGGCTTGCCTATGCAGACCGACAGTTGAGCGCGGAAGAATCATCGGAGATCATGCGCTAACCAATCACGCATAACCCTCCGCCCGCAGATCAGTGTCCCCGACGGCGGTTTAAGGGGGGGCGCGGAATCTTCCTGGCTATCACTCGACTGGCTGTTTGGTCCTGCAAGGGATGCTAAATGTAGACCCAGCCGAAGCGTCCCGCTAGCCGGTCCATCACCGCGATAGGTGTTCGCCGATACGAAAGAGCCAGCGGTCAGCGCTGGACGTCGTAGACGAGCTTCACCACGCCGTTGGAGTACGTGGAGGAATCTCTCAGACGGAGACCACGCCGGTCGTTGTCCGCAGAGCTAAACAGGCTCTTTCCGGCACCGAGCAGATACGGGAACATCAGCAGGTTGTACCGATCGATCAGGTCGGCGTCCGAAAGGCGTCGCGCCAGTTCCGCGCTCCCGTGGATGAAGATGGCCCCGCCGTCGGTCTGCTTGAGTTCGGCAACGTCGTCGGCCGACCGGAGGATGGTGATGTCCCCCCACCCCTTGATGACCGCTTCCTCGGAAAGGGTCGACGACACCACATATTTTGGGAGGTCTTGGTACGCCGCGTGATCTTCCGAGGTCGGCCAGAACTCTGAAAAAGCGTCGTAGCTGCGCCGACCGAACATCAGAGCCGTCGTCTCGTTCAGCTCTTCTCCCTTGAGCGAGTAAGCCTCGGGCACGAACTCGGTGCTGAATACCCAGCCTCCACCGCGATGGCCCTCCACTGTGCCGCCAGGGGAGTCGACGACCCCGTCGAGTGTCATGAAGCCCGTATAGACCAGTTCGCGCATAATGAAGTCCCTCCCGTGGCTTTTTCTTCACCCTATAGGCAGCACCCGGCATTCCGGTAGGGGGTCCTCTACCGGAACGCACCGTGCCCTGACCTGCAGATTATGAATTCCAGGGATTCACAGGAAAGTGCGGCGTCCCGCAAGACCTGTCCGGTGAAGCGTCCGGTGCGCGGGCGTCATACGGGACGGTGTCGCACAGTCTCTCCGGTCTGTCGATTGCGCGTGTCGAAAACGATTGACTGGTCTCGGATGGTTGACCTTGCTGTACGGGGCAAGGTCAAGCGTTCCGTTTTGAAGGGGTGTAGACGCGGATTGGTGAGTTGGCCCATCTCTCGGGAGTGACGACGAAAGCAGCGAGCTATTACGAAAGCCGGGGCCTCCTAGAACCATGTCGGAAGCCGAATAGCTATCGCGTGCACGACGAGGGACACCTGAGTGCCGTGACCGAGATCCGCGATCTTCCGTCCACAGGCATCGCGGCCCGTCAGGTTGCTCCGTGAGTGAAGTCGCTGGCCCTCGGCCGCGCCGTGATCTTCGTGTACCCATTCACTGGCCGGCCCGCCTTAGGGGTCCGCCGGTTGGCGGACCCCTAAGGCAGTGTGTTTGGCTGGTGCGGTCCTAGAATGCGTCGGGGTGAAGGCCCCTGGCGATCTGTTCCACGGCCCGGATGTTGCCCCAGGAGCCCGGCATGACGTCGCTGGAATCGATGGCCACCAGGCGGTCGTTCTTCACGGCGTCCAGCTGCGGGAACTTTGTGTGCAGGAAGTCGCGGGTCGCCTTCTCGTGCGCCCCATCGAGCGTGGTGAAGACGATGACGTCCGGGTTCTTCGCCACCAGCGTCTCGGGGGAGATGACCGAGGAGAAGAACTGGGCGAACGCCTTGTCTTCGGGGCTGAAGACGTTCTCGCCGCCGGCGAGCTCGATCATGTTGTATTCGATGCCCGCCCCGATCGCGGCAATGGTGTTGCCCTCCACGAAGAGCTCTGCCACGGTCGGCTTCTGGAGTGCGGCGACCCGCTGGGTGACCTCGCCAAGGGCACCCGTCGCTTCGCCGGCCAATGTTTCGGCCGCCTCCGGCGCGGCGAGGATGTCGCCCAGGTTCTCGATGTCGGTGAGCAGGTCGGCCACCTCGGCGCTGCCGCGTCGCTCGGCGCTGCCGCGTCGCTCGGCGCAGCCGGCGGTGGCGATGTAGGCCTGCGCGCCGGCTGCCTTGAGCTGGTCAATGCTGGCGAATCCCTGCTCGGCGGTGAACTCGTAGCTGGTGGGCGCGTAGACCAGGTCCGGGGCGACGCCCAGCAGCACCTCGCGCGAGGGCGGTCCCTGTTCGGTCAGTTGCGTGGCGGTGCCGAGGTCCGCGAGTTCGGGCAGTAGCGCCTGGCCCTTGCTCTGGGCCTCGGCCACGACCTTGTCCGCCTGGCCCAGGCGCACCAGCATCTCGGATTGGCCAGGGGTCATGGCCACGGCCCGCTGCGGCGTGCCGGCAAATTCGAGCGTGCGGCCGCAGTTCTCGATGGTTGTGGCGGCGCCGGCGGACTGGGCCGGAGTGGTTGCGGAGACGGCCTGGCCGCAGCCGGCCAGCAGCGTGCCGCCGAGCAGCAGGCTGGACATGAGAAGCAGGGGTTTGTTGTTCATGCGAGTTCCTTGAGTGGTTCGGTGTGGTGGTTGGTGTGGTGGTTGGTGTGTCGTTGCGGTGCCGGCGCGAGCCTGGCCATGGCGATCAGCGGGCGGCCGGTGAGCGGGTGGTCGAGCCGGCGCGAGTCGACGCCGAAGCCGGCGCGGATGGTCTCTTCGTCGAGCACCTCGTGCGGGCGGCCGAAGGCGTGCAGTTCCCCTGCCCGCATCAGTGCCACGTGCTGGCAGTATTCGGTCGCCAGGTTCATGTCGTGCAGGGCGGTGAGCACCGTGAGCCCGCGCGAGGTTGCCAGGGACATGAGTTCGAACTGGAAGGCGATGTCAAGGTGGTTGGTGGGCTCGTCCAGCACCAGCACCGGGGTCTGCTGCACCAGCGTCCGGGCCAGCAGCACGCGCTGCTTTTCCCCGCCGGAGAGCCCGGAAAAGTAGCGCTTTGCCAGGTGTGCTGCCCCGACCTCGCGCAACGCGGTGTCGATGAGCTCGTGGTCGGCGTCCGAATCTGCGCCGAAGCCGTGCTGGTGCGGGACCCTGCCCAGCATCGCCATCTCACGGACGGTAATGGGGAATTCCTGGGTCGATTCCTGGGCCATGACGGCGATCCGGCGGGCCACTTCGCGCCCGTCCAGTGTCCTGACGTCGTCCTCGTCAATGCGCACCACTCCCGAAGAGGGCTTTTGGGCGCGGTACAGGGTGCGCAGCAGCGTCGACTTGCCGCAGCCGTTGGGGCCGAGGATGCCCAGGACCGTGCCGGAGGGCACCGCCAGGGACACGTTGTCCACGATCCGCCGGCCGCCGAGGGTAACACTGACGTTTTCGAAGGAGACGTTCACTGACCCACCCCCGCCGCGCGGGCGCCGTTGGTGCGCATGAGCCATAGGAAGAAGGGTGCGCCGACGGCGGCGGTGAGGATGCCCAGCGGGATTTCGGCCGGCTGGGCCACGGTGCGGGCCAGCAGGTCGGTGAGCATCAGGAAGAGCGCGCCGCCGGCGATCACCAGCGGCAGCATCCGCCGGTGGTCCGAGCCGACGATCATGCGCACCGCGTGCGGCACCACCAGGCCAACGAAGCCGATGCCGCCGCACACCGCCACGGTGGTGGCGGTCAGCAGCGCGGTGGCCAGCAGCAGCGTCCGGCGCATGGAGGTCACGTTCACGCCCAGCGCGATGGCCGTCTCGTCGCCGGCCAGCATCGCGTTCAGCGCCCGGGAGCGCAGCATTGCGTAGATGCCGACCACGGCCAGGGCGAGCCCGGGCAACACCAGCTGGCCGTAGCTGGCGGCGGAGACGCTGCCGAGCAGGAAGAAGAGCACGCTGTAGACGTTCTGTGCCTCGGTGGTGATGGTCAGGAAGTTGGTGATGGCCGCCAGCAGCGAGCCGAGGGCGACGCCGGCCAGGATCAGCCGGGAGGGAGCGATGATCCCGCCCTGTTTCGCCAGCAGGTACACCAGCACGGTGGCCCCGGCGGCGCCGAGGAAGGCAGCTGCATTCAGGCCGATCCCCGCCATGGCGGTGGATCCGGCCACGATGGCCAGCACCGCGCCGACCCCGGCCCCGGCGGAGACGCCCAGGATGTACGGCTCGGCCAGCGGATTGCGGACGTTGGTCTGCAGCAGCGCCCCGGCAAGGGCCAGGGAGGCCCCGGCAACGCCTGCCAGCAGGGTGCGCGGCAGACGGAAGTTCCAGACGGCTTGGTCCTGCGAGACAGTGATGCTGCCGTCGCTCATCCATGCCATGCCCGGAATGAGGTGCCCGGTGATGATCTTCGCGGCCTCGGGCAGGCTGGTGGCCAGCGGCCCGGTGCCCGCGGAGAACAGGATGACCAGCACGATGCCGGTGGCCAGCAGCGAGGTGGTGCCGTGTTGCCGCCAGGCGGAGGGCCTGTGCGGCGGGGGCTGCGGGGAAGGGGCCGCGGGGCGCGGTGGGTCCAGGGTGGTTATCGGGGAAGGGTTCACCCTCGACACGTTATCGCATATGAGAATCATTCGCGTTAAGTGTTACGGCTTGCCGGACACCGTTTACCGCTGCGAGTCACAAGCCGCTGGGTCGAAAATCCGCGGATACCGGGATCGTCGGTTTTCCGCGACTGCCCGATTCGCGCAAGACGCTTGCACTCCTTATTGGCAAGTCCTGGACAGAAGGTCCGCCATGGGAGCGGCCCGGGAGTCCTGCTGTCAGGCAGGACCCCTGGGCCACGGGTGTTGGTGGCGTGGAAACGATCAGGGGTCGTACATGGGGCCGGGGGTTTCATCGGTATCCAGTGGCTGGAGCTCGCTGTCCTGGGGGTAGAGATCGGAACCGGTACGGTCCTTGAGGGTGAGGGTGGCGATCAACGAAACCGCCACGAGCAGGAACAGGTAGGTCGACACGGCGATCGTGGTGTTGAATGCGCCCACGAGGGCGGTGGCGATGGTGGGGGCAAAGGCCCCGCCGAGCACCGCACCCAACGCGTAGCTGATGGAGGAGCCGCTGAGCCGGATGCGGGCGGGGAACAGCTCGGCGTAGAGGGCCGGCAGCGGGCCATAGGACAGGCCCATGACGGCGCCAAAGACGACCAGGGCGATGAAGACCATGGGCATCTCGCCGGTGTCGATGAGCAGGAAGAGCGGGTACAGCCAGACGAGCATGGCAACCCAGCCGATGATGTACATCTTGCGTCTACCGATGCGGTCCGAAAGCACCCCGGAGGCCCAGGTGGAGATCAGCCAGGCCACGGAACCGATGGTGATGATGTTCAGGATGGTGCCGGCGTTCAGGTCCAGGCGCTTGGTGGCGTAGCCGAGGATAAAGCCACCGGTGAGCATGTACCCAGCGGCGTTGTTGCCCATGAAGATCAGCGTGGCCTGGACGACCTTGCCGCGGTGGAGGCGGAACAGGGTGGCCAGCGGCGCGGTCTCGGTCTGCTTCGTGGCCTCCAGCTCATGGAAGACCGGGGACTCCTCGACCCGGGTGCGGATGTAGTGCCCGATCAGGATCAGCACGAAGCTCAGTAGGAAAGGCACCCGCCAGCCCCAGGCCAGGAACTGCTCATCGGTCAGCGCCGCGGCGAAGATGGCCGTGACCCCTGCCGCCAGCAGCATCCCGGCGGGAACGCCCAGCTGCGGGAAGGCCCCAAACTTGCCGCGGCTCTCGGCCGGGGCGTGCTCGACGGCCATCAGTGCGGCCCCTCCCCATTCGCCACCGGCGGAGAAGCCTTGGACGACGCGCAGGAACACCAGCAGGATCGGGGCCCACACCCCGATCGTGGCGTAGGTGGGCAGTAGCCCGATCAGGGTGGTGCCCACACCCATGAGGATCAAGGTAATGATCAGCACCACCCGGCGCCCGTAGCGGTCCCCGACCCGGCCCATGACCACGGCCCCGAAGGGGCGGAAGAGGAAGCTGATGCCGACGGTGGCGAACGAGACGATCGAGGCCAGCGTGCCCTCGAGCTGCGAGAAGAACAAGGGGGCCAGGACCAGGGCGGCAGCGTTGGCATAGATGAAATAGTCGTACCACTCCACGGTCGTGCCGATCATGGTGGCCCCTGCCACCCGGCGCTGTCCGGGAGTCATCCGCTGGGAGTGAGACGCTGTGGTGCTCATGGGAGTTCCTTCGTCCGGAGGCGAGGGACCCGGTCCCAGTGGGCCGGACCGCCACTCGCCTGATGCCCACATTGTATGACTTCCCTCACGCCGGTGCGAGAGAGAGGCCCAACCTTTCGGCAAGCTCACGTTAGGGCGGGATTTTCGCCCCTGGTCGACGTTTCCCGACATGGATCGTTTGTTCAATGCGCGAGGCTATTTTCGCGCGTGCCGACGTCAGCTGAAACCCTGCACGCCTCCCGCATTTGACCCACGGTCATCGCCGCGGGGGATCGTGACGCGACGCGTCGGGCGGTGCGCAGCGGTGCCGCGACGGTGCGCAGGGGTTCGGCGGGTTTCCACCGGGACCTCGCGCCGGCGGCTCTCCCCGAGTGCGCGGCGCGAAGGTCAGCGCACCTGGCTCAGGCCGAGGCCCTCCGGTTCCGCCGGCGCCGGCGCAACACCAGGTAGAGCCCGAGCATCACGCACATCAGGTAGATGCCACCGACCACTGTCCACCCCAGCGCGAAGCCGCTTGGCGAACCGACCAGGGTCCCCATGACCAGCGGGCCGATGGTGAATCCACCGAACTGCCCGGCGGTGACCATTCCGGTGGCCATGCCCATCGAGGAGGCAGGCACGCTTCGCACGACCGCGGCCATGAGCACCACCGAGACCCCGAGCGCCGAGGCACCGTGCAATGCCACCGCCAGCCACAGCAATGCCGCCGAGTTTGTGGCGCCGGCGGCCAGGAACACCCCGGCACCGGCGAGCGCCAACACCGCAAGCAATAGCAACAGCGGCGGGGCCGCGGTGCCCCGGGACATCATCCGTCCCCAGCCCACGCGTGCAGCAACCCCTATCGCGCCGGCTGCTGCTGCGGCCAGGCCGCCGAGCACCAGGGAGAAGTCGAGTTCGCGCACCGCATACAGCGAGAGGTAGACGTTGGTGGCCTGCACCCCCATGCCGTTGACGAAGCCGAAGGCAGCCAGCGCCCAGATCAGGAACCTGATGCTGGTCGGCGCCGCGGCCGGGCTCCCTGCCGCTACCGGTCCCACCGGCACCGGGACCTTGGGCAGCAGCGGGACCGCACCCAGCACGCGCAGCGCCACCACGCCCAACAGCATTGCGGCCGCGGCACCGACGCCGCTGGCCCCGTGCCAGCCGATCCAGGCTGCAAGGGCGGGGAAGCCGAGGCTTGCCACCAGCTGGCTGACCTGGACGCCGGATTGCTTGATGCCGATCCAACCGATGCGTTTCTCCAGCGGAACGCGTTCGGCCAGGATCCTGTTGGTGACGCCGTTGGGGAAGGACTGGGCCAGGCCGGCCAGGCCCGAGGCCACCAGCAGCAGCACGTAGCCGCCGGGGATCGCGGCGAGCAGCAGGGCGAGGGTGGCCAGCGCAAAGACCAGAGCCAGCAGGCGGGAATCGGGTTGGCGGTCGGTGAAGCGGCCGAAGGCTGCATTGCCGATGGTTCCGGCACCGAAGCAGACGGTGGCGAGCAGGCCGAATTGCGCCTCGCTGATTCCCAGCTCGGTGATGACCAGTTCGCTGACGGCGCTCAGCCCGTAGGTCAGCAGCGGGCCGATGCCGACGGCCACCAGCATGATGGCCAGCAGCGGGTAACCGGGATGCCCGGCAGGTGCCTTCATCCGGGCTCTCCTCAAGTCAGTAAGCAATTCCGGGAGGTACCCGGGCCGGGCTCCAGTGTTTCACATCGGCGCACCCGGCCTTGAACTGCGTGACCGCCCTTGAATGCCCTGGTCTCCGGTGCTAGACAGGAGGGCATACGGTGCCGGCGGCCGGGCCCATCCCCGCGGGGGTTTGCGTGGAGGGTTCCGCGCCGGCGTGGATTCCAACCGGGCCCCGCGCGGACCCGCACAAAGGGGCTCTGGTTCGCATGAAAGGCAAGCCGCTGAAGGACGACGTCACCGGCGAGGACCTGGTGGTGACACCTCCCTTGCGCAGCGCGGTGGGCCTGCCGAGCCTGCTGGCCTCCATTCCCCTGGCCTTGGGGGAGATGGGTCCGCGGCGGGCGGCGCAGACACTGCTGCACATGAACCAGAAGGACGGCTTTGACTGCATGAGCTGCGCTTGGCCCGATCCGCCACAACGCAAGACCGCCGAGTTCTGCGAGAACGGTGCCAAGGCGGTGTCCTGGGAGGCCGACCCGCTGAGGGTTCCCCAGTCTTTCTGGGCGCAGCACCCTGTCTCCGAACTCAAGGAACGCAGCGAATACTGGCTGGGGCAGCAGGGCCGCCTGGTCGAACCGGTCTACAAGCCTGCAGGCAGCGAGCACTACCGCCCGATCTCCTGGGAGAACGCCTTCGGCCTCATCGCCAAGGAACTCGCCGCCCTGGAAACACCCGACGAGGCGACCTTCTACACCTCGGGCCGGGCCAGCAACGAGGCCGCCTTCACCTACCAGCTCTTCGTCCGGGCCCTGGGGACCAACAATCTGCCGGACTGCTCGAACATGTGCCACGAATCCACGGGGGTGGCCATGACCGAAAGCATCGGGGTGGGCAAGAGCGCCATCGTGTACGAGGACTTCGCCAAGGCCGACCTGATCATCATCATGGGCCAGAACCCGGGCACCAACCACCCGCGCATGCTCACCGCGCTGGAGGAGGCCAAGGACGCAGGCGCCTCCATCGTGGCCATCAACCCCTTGCCCGAGGCCGGGCTGATCAACTTCAAGAACCCGCAGCGCCCCCGCGGCCTTCTCGGGCGGGGCACGGACCTGGCCGATGCCTACCTGCAGATCCGACTCGCCGGGGATATGGCCCTGATGCAGGGCCTGGCCAAGCGGGTCTTCGAGGCCGAGGACGCGGCCCCCGGCTCGGTGCTGGCCCACGATTTCCTGGACCGGAGCTGCATCGGGCTCGAGGCCTACCGCCGGCACCTCTCCACCCTGGAAGAGGCAGACGTGCTGGCCGCCACCGGGCTGGACAGTGCGCAGATCGACGACCTGGCCCGGCGCTACCTGCTGGCAGACCGGGTGATCATCACCTGGGCCATGGGCCTGACCCAGCACACCAAGGCGGTGGACACGATCAAGGAGATCATGAACGTGCTGCTGCTGCGCGGGAACATCGGGCGCCCCGGCGCCGGGCCCTGCCCCATCCGCGGGCACTCCAATGTCCAGGGGGACCGGACCATGGGCATCTGGGAGCAGATGCCGCAGTCCTTCCTGGACAAGTTGGGCGCCGAATTCGACTTCGACCCGCCGCGGGAACCCGGCTGCGATGCGGTGCAAAGCATCCAGGGGATGGCCCAGGGGCGGATCAAGGTGCTCATTGCCCTGGGCGGAAACCTGGTCCACGCCATCTCCGACACCAACGCCGCCCAGGACGCCATCGGGCGGACCCGGCTCTCGGTGCAGATCTCCACCAAGCTCAACCGCTCCCACGCGCACACCGGGGCCGCGGCCCTGATCCTGCCGACCCTGGGCCGCAGCGACATCGACGTGCAGAAATCCGGGGTCCAGTTCGTCACCGTGGAGGACACCGTCTGCGCGGTGCACGCCTCCCAGGGCCGGGTCATGCCGGTATCCCACAAGATGCTCTCGGAGGTCGCGATCATCTCGCGCATGGCCCGCCGGGTGCTGGGGCCCGACCACCCATTCAGCTGGGAGGCCTTCGAGGAGAACTACGACACCATCCGCGGGCACATCGCCAGGGTGGTGGAGGGCTGCGCTGACTACAACGAGAAGGTGCGCCGCCCCGGCGGCTTCGTCCTTCCGCACCCGCCGCGGGACGAGCGGCGTTTCCCGACCCCCAGCGGCAAGGCGGTGATCACCGTCAACCAGCTGTCGACCATCGCGCTGCCTGCCGGCCGGCTGATCCTCCAGTCGCTGCGCTCCCACGACCAGTTCAACACCACCACCTATTCGCTGAACGACAGGTACCGCGGGGTGCACAAGGGACGCAACGTCATCTTCGTGAACCCCGAGGACCTTGCCATGCTGCAGCTGGCCGACGGCGGCTACGTCGATGTGCACTCGGAAAGCCACGACGGGGTGGAGAGGGTGCTTCGGGGGCTGCGGGTCATTTCCTATCCGAGTGCCCGCGGCTGTGCGGCCACCTATTTCCCCGAGGCCAACGTGCTGGTTCCGCTGACGGCGACGGCCGAGGGGTCAAACACCCCGGTGTCCAAGGCCGTCATCGTGCGCCTCGAACCCGCGGCGGCTCCCGACTTCGGCTAGACCGGGAGTCCGCCCGGCGCCGGCTCCCCTGGACCCTGGTCCAGGCGGAACGGCGGATAGGCGTCGGTCATCAGCGCCACATACGCCACGGTGCGCTGGATCCAGCGGTTCAACCCCAGCAAGAAGTCAAAGAGCCCCGGCTGGTACCTGCCTGTCACCAGCAGGATTGCGCCGGCGAGCAGCACCAGCAGGGCCACCAGGGAGATGCCGGTGTCCTCCTTGTCCCATGAACCTCCGGAGAGCGCCGCGATGACCAGAAGGTGCGGCAGCGCGAGCAGCCAGGACTTCACCAGCACCTTCCAACGCGAAAGCCGAGCCGGATAGGCGACATCAAATTGGGCAGGGTAGGGTCCGCGCGCCAGCGTAAACGGCGGGTAGGCATCGGTGCCCAGCACCCCGTAGGCGTAGAACGACACCCGCCATTGCCAGCGCAGCACCCCGACGGAGAACTGGAACCACGAGGCTGGGTACCGACCCGTCACGAGGATCACCAGGCCGGCGGCGATGGTCACCACCGGGAAGGCAACCCACAGCAGTGCCAGCACCACCAGGTGCGGGATGGCCAGGATCCACTTGAGCAGCCACTTCCAGCGCGAGAGCCCCGGGTCCAGCTGCCCGGACAGGTGCACGGGCGACGGGGATTGAGGCCCGGGTGTTCCGGTCACCTGCGGGGCGCCGTCCCCGATGCCGCGGCCCAGCCCGGCTGCGCCGAGGAGGATGGCAAGAATGCCCAGCACCGTCCCGGCGACAACCACCGCGAGTTCCTGGTTCATGTGGGGGAATTCGGGAACGGCGAGGGACCCGAGGGATGCGAGAACCAACAGCGCCCCGATGAGGAGCAGGGCCAGGTGGATTCCCGACATGTGTCTGGTCGAAGGGGATTGGGGTGCGGGTGCGGGAAGGGTGGTCATGGCGTTCGGCTTTCACGAAACGTAGGTGGGGAGTGTGGAAATCCGCGCGGGTGCGGGGGAGATGGGCGGTGCGTGCTAGATGACGATGGCGATCTTGCCGCGGGCCTTTCCCGCCACCAGGTATTCCATGGCCTCGGGCACCTGCCCCAGCGGGAAGGACTTGTCGAGGTGCGGGACCACGGCGCCGGATTCGAGGTACGTGCCCAGTTCCTCCAGGTCGGTGGCGCGCTGGGCGGAGGCCAGCATTCCCAGGCGCTGGCCGATGAAGGGCGAGAGCGCCGCGGCCCGTAACTGGCGGCCCATGCCCAGCCACTTCCCGGTGCCCTCGCCGCCGACGATGACCGCGGTGCCCCGGGGTGTCAGCGCGCGGCGCAGCCTGCGCAGGCTCGGGTTGCCGGCGATGTCCACGATCAGGTCGTAGCGGCGCGTTCCATCGGCAAAGTCCTCGCGCGTGTGGTCAATGGCGTGGTCGGCGCCCAGCCGGCGCAGCAGGTCCTGCTTGGACGGGCCCGCGACGCCGGTGACTTCGGCACCCTGGGCCTTGGCCAGTTGCACCGCATGGCTTCCCACCCCGCCCGAGGCCCCGGTGATCAGTACCCGTTGGCCCGCGACGAGGCGCCCCGCGCGCAGTGCCTGGAGCGCGGTGGCGGCGGAGACAGGAACCACCGCCGCCTGGGGGAAGTCGAGGTTTGCGGGTTTCGGGGCCAGCCGGTCCTCCCTGGCCACCGCGTACTCGGCGAACGTTCCCTGCCCGAAACCATGGACCGCGTCGCCGACCGAGAAACGGGTGACCGCTGCTCCGATCCCGACCACCGTCCCGGCCAGGTCGAGGCCTGGGACCGGGTTGCGGGGCCCGCGGAATCCGAAAACCAGGCGCATGAGCAGCGGCGTGCCCGTCATGACGTGCCAGGTGCCGCGGTCCAGGCCGGCGGCGTGCACGCGAACGAGCACTTCGTTGTCCTTGGGCGCAGGGATGGGGAGGCATATCTCGTGCAGCACTTCCGCATCCCCGTAGCGGTCCTGCGCCATGGCCCGCATCAACCCTTGGGGCCGATTGGTGCCTTCCGTCTCGAGTCCTCGTGCTGGGTGTCGCTTGGCGCCGTTCATGGCGTTTCCTTTCCGGGTGCAAGGCCTCGCGAGTCGATACCTTACTTAGTAAGTGACAGTATCTTACTATGTACGAAAATGCGATAGGATCGGGCCATGATCTCCGAGGAAAAAGTGGAAAAGTCGGCTGCACGCATCCCGCTCAGCCGGGACCGCGTACTCACCTGCGCCGTTTCGATTGCCGACCGGGACGGCATCGGGGCGCTGACCATGCGGTCGCTGGCAACGGCGCTGGAGGTGAAGCCCATGTCCCTCTACTACTACGTGGCCAACAAGGGGGAGATCCTGGATGCGCTCATCGACATGGTCTATGCGGAAATCGATGTCCCGACGGTAGGAGAGGAGTGGGGCGATGAAATGCGCCGCCGCGCAGCCTCGGTGCGGGAAGTACTTGGCCGCCACCCCTGGGCCATCGGGTTGCTGGAGTCGCGCACGGCCCCCGGCCCGGCGACGCTTCGCCACCATGATGCGACCCTCGGCGTCCTGCGCGCGGCCGGATTCTCGGTGAAGTCAGCGGCTCATGCCTATGCGCTGCTGGACAGCTACACCTATGGCTTTGCCATGCAGGAGGCTGCACTTCCATTCACCGGTCCCGACACCGCCGCGAGCATCACCGATCCGATTGTGCAGATGTTCGCCACCGGCCAGTACCCGCACCTCATGGAGATAGCCACGGAGCACGTGCTGAAGCCGGGATACGACTTCGGCGACGAGTTCGGGATCGGGCTGGAGTTGATTCTCGAATCGCTGTCGCGCTGGGCCGGGCAAGCCTAGGGTGACCCTGTCCGCTTAGTGGCGGGTCTCGCCCAGCAGCCGGGCCGCCAGCTCCTTTACGCGGGCGTGGATGTCATCGCGGACCAGTTCCATGCGCTCGCGTCCCTCGATGCCGCGCTCGCCGGGTTCATCCGTTTCCCAGGCTTCCACGTGGACCCCGTCGACCTCGGGAACCTTGGCCTCGGCGCCCAGGACCACCACCAGGCCGGCCTCCCGCATGGTGTCTTCGGTCAAGGCCTTGGGCTGCTCGGCAATGATGTCGATGCCCAGATCCAGCAGCACCTCGGCGGAGAGCGCGTTGATCGCCGCTCCCGGCTTGGTGCCCGCCGAGGTGACGGTGACGTGGCTGCCCGCCTCGAGTTTCATGAGGCCTGCAGCCATCTGGGACTTGCCGCCGTTCTTGACGCAGACGAACAGGACCGCCGGCTTCTTAGCGGATTCTGCGGTGTTGCTCATGGTCATGCCTTCGGGGTCAGTGTTGCGGCCAGGGAATCCAGTGCGCCGGGCACCAGCGAGTAGTAGGCCCAGACCCCGCGCTTTTCGCGGTTCAGCAACCCTGCCTCGACCATGATCTTCAGGTGGTGGGAGACTGTGGGCTGACCCAGCCCCAGGGGTTCGGACAGGTCGCAGACGCAGGTCTCTGCCTCCGGGCTGGAGGAAACGATCGAAAGGATGCGCAGCCGGTTGGGGTCGGCGAGCACCTTGAAGCGCGCCGCAAGGGCCTCGGCATCTGTGGCTGCCAGGGATTCCTGCCCGGCAGCGGGGACGCAGCACGGTGTTTCCACGGCGCCGGCGGGGACCGGAATGAATTCCGCGCGGGGTTGTATGGCAACAGGTGTGGGCATGTACCGTGCCTCGCTTTCTCTCCAGCTCCCGAACGGGAGATTGACAATCGTCGATATATGAAAGGATACTCGATATATCGAAGTTCGTCGATGTCACGTTCTGGAGAGATTTTGCCGTCCGTCCCGGCAAACGCCACGAGCAATGGAAGCGAACCGGCCCGCCGGGTCGGGACCTCCAGCGGTTCCGCGACGACATCCGTGCACGTATCGACGCACTCATTTGAGGGCTGCTGCCCGCCACCGCGTAGCAACAGCGCACCCCATTGAAGGAGAAGGCCATGAACGAGACCTACCCGGTGATTGTCATCGGCGCGGGGCCCATCGGGCTGGCCGCCGCGGCACACCTGCTGGAGCGCAACCAAGAGGTGCGCGTGCTCGAAGTCGGGACGGGCCCCGGTGCGGCGATCCGCAACTGGGGGCACATCAGGCTCTTCTCCACCTGGCGCTGGAACATCGATGCAGCATCCCGCCGCCTGCTTGAAACGCCGACCGAGGACTACGCCGGAAACTGGCAGGCACCGCGCGAAACCCGCCTCCCCACCGGGGCGGAGCTGGTCGAGGCATACCTCGAACCGCTGGCAACCCACCCGGCGATGGCGCCCACGATCAGCTATGGGCACCGGGTCACCGCCGTCACCCGCGTCCAGCCCGATGGCGGTGGCGTGGACAAGACGCGCAGCAACGGACGCGAGGGATCCCTCTTCCTTGTGCGCACCGCCACTGCCCAAGGCCCCGGGGATCTCCTGGCCCGGGCCGTCATCGACGCATCGGGAACCTGGGGCGCCCCCAACCCGGTGGGCCGCTCCGGCCTCGAGGCCATCGGCGAGGCGGAGGCCCGGGCAACGGGTTTCATCACCACCCCGCTGCCTGACCCGCTGGGCACTGACCGCGAGCATTTCGCCGGCAAGACCATCCTGGTGCTGGGTGCCGGACACTCTGCGGCCAACACCCTGATCAGCCTGGGGCGGTTGCGCCAGCGGCACCCCGACACCCGGGTGCTGTGGGGCCTGCGCGGTGCTGCCAACCCGGTCCGCCTCTACGGCGGCGGTCCGGCGGACGAACTGCCTGCCCGCGGTCAGCTGGGCACGTCCCTGCGCCGCTTCGTCGAGAACGGCGACATCACGATCCTTGAGAACGTTTCCATCGCCACCCTGGTACGCGGGGAGATGCTTGGAGTGGACCTGGCCGACGGGCGTCACCTGGAGGCGGACCTGGTGGTTCCGGCCACCGGATTCCGCCCGGAGCTTTCGATGCTTTCCGAGCTTCGCCTGGATCTGGATGAAATCGTGGAGGCCCCGCGCAAGCTCGGCCCGCTCATTGATCCGGAGTTCCACAGCTGCGGCACCGTTTCCGCCCATGGTGAGCGCATCCTGGCCCACCCCGAGACCAACTTCTACATCACGGGCATGAAAAGCTACGGCCGGGCACCGACCTTCCTCATGGCCACCGGCTACGAGCAGGTCCGCTCGATCGCCGCATCCCTGGCCGGGGACCGAAGTGCCGCCGACCTTCTCGAACTCCAGCTGCCCGAAACCGGCGTCTGCTCCACAGATCTGGGCGGTTCCTGCGACTCCCCGGCACCCGCGGAGCAGGCTGCGGGCTGCGCAGTACCCGCGCCCGAGGCCGAGTCATGCTGTGGCCCGCAACCGGTATCCATCGGATTCGCCACCGGAACGCTGTAGGGCCACGCCGAACTGGTATCCGACAAGGTCAAATAGCCGAGGATGCCCGGGGCCGCTTTTCGATTGGCGTCCAGTGGACGTCCGCACGGGCCGGTTCGCGTTGCCGTATCTGCAGCCCCTGTTCAGCCAGGCCCGGCAAAAATTGCCCGGGAGTCGTTCGCCGGGAACCCGGCGTACCCGCTGGAGTCCTGGGTTCGCCGCCTCTACACCGCCCCTGGCACCGGCGCCCTGGTCGCCATGGACCAGAAGGGCCGCCCGTTCACCGGCGGGCTGAAAAAGTTCATCACCGTCCGCGACCAGTTCTGCCGCACCCCGTATCGCGGCGGTCGGACCCGGTTCCCGGTGCGTTTGGTGCAATGCCACCAAGGAGGCGCCCGGCTGGAAGGAATCCCCGGTCCCTGGAGACCGGCACACCATCCGCGTCACTTCTTCCAGTGGACATGTCCACACCTCCACCGCACCGCCGATGCCTGGGACAGGCCACTATCCCGTGAGGCCGCGGCCACACCGCCGGCGCCAGCAGACAGCGCCAATCTCCACAGTTTCCGGTGGTCGATTTGGGCTTGCGCTCTGGCCTTAGCCATCACCCCTGGACATCGTCCACTGGCGTGATCCCCGTCGGGACATCTCGACTCCATGAAGCCTGCCTGATTATCCGAACTAGCAGCCTGGCGATTCGAGTGGCGGCCACCGTCCGCTTTATGGTCGACTAGATGCTGTTCATGTGTTGTTAACCAGGAGGACACTTTGCCGCACCAGGCCAAAACACCGATGACCGCCGGGCCCGCTCTCCAAGCCCTGCCGAAGCGTCGGATTGCGGTGGTTCTTGGCCTCGGCTTGGTGCTTACGGGCTGCGGCTCCGATTACCCGTTGGGCGAGGCCCAGCGCCAGGCGGCCGAGAACAACTCCTCGAACCTGTCGGGCACCGTGACCGGTGGCGGTTCCAGCGCCCAGAACTCTGCCATGAACGCCTGGATCGGCGGATTCGCCACGATGCACCCGCGGGTGCAGGTGCAATACGCCTCGGTGGGTTCCGGCGCGGGGCGCGCAGGGCTGTTGGCCGGCGCCACCAATTTCGCCGGCTCCGACGCCTACCTCAAGGATTCGGAAGTGGCCCGCTCCCAGGAGACCTGCGGACCGGAGGGGGCCATCAACATCCCCACCTACATCTCGCCGATTTCCGTCGCCTTCAACCTGCCGGGCATCGAGGAATTGAACTTCGATGCAGCAACCGTCGCCAAGATCTTCGGCGGCAAGATCACCTCCTGGCAGGATCCCGCCATCAAGGCGCTGAACCCGGGTGTCTCCATCCCCGATGTCCCCATGACTGCCGTCGCCCGCTCTGACGACTCGGGCACCACCGAGAACTTCACCGACTACCTGCATGCCGCCGCCCCCGAAAACTGGACGCATGATCCTTCCGGCTCCTGGCCCGGCGGTCTGGGCAGCGAGCAGGCCCAGGGCAACTCCGGCGTCGTCACCACGGTGGCCCGCACCGTCGGCGCGGTGACCTATGCCGATGATTCGCTCGTTGACAAGACGCTGGGCAAGGGAAAGCTGCGCGTGGGTGATTCCTTCGTAGCGGTCAGCGGAAAGTCGGCGGCCATCGCCGTCACCGCCTCGCACCGGGTCCCGGGCCGCGGCGTAAACGACATTGCCCTGGAACTTGACCGCAGCACCACCAAGCCCGGCGCCTACCCGTTGGTCCTGGTCTCCTACTTCATCGTCTGCAGCGGATACACCGATCCGAACACGGTGGAGCTGGTCAAGGCCTTCGGCCACTACATCGTCAGCGAGGAGGGCCAGGACGTCGCGGCCGATTCGGCCAAGAGCGCACCGATGCCCGAGGAACTGGCTGCCGAGGCGGCCAAGGCGATCGATTCGATCACGCTGCGCCCCTAGCCGTCTCGGCACAAAAACGAACGGGAGCGGCCGCCCCTACTTGGGGGATGGACCGCTCCCGCTCATTATGCGGCGGTGACCGGCTTAGGCGCTGGTCGCGTCCTGCACCTCGCCGACCAGTTCCTCGATGATGTCCTCGAGGAAGAGCACGCCGGTGGTGACGCCTTCGGCGTCGAACACGCGTGCCACGTGGGATCCGGTGCGGCGCATGGCAGCCAGCGCGTCCTCCAGCTCGCTGCCGCCAAAGGCGGAGGCCAGGGTGCGGATCCGCTTGGCCGGGACAGCGGCGGCAAATGCCTCCGGGGTGGTGAGGTCCATGACGTCCTTCAGGTGCAGGTAGCCGGAAGGTTCGCCTTCCCCGTTCACCAGGATGTAGCGGGAGTAGCCGTGCTTGGCCACCGCTTGCTGGATGTCGGCCGGGGAGGGATCCTGGGGCAGCAGCACCATGGCGCCGATCGGCACCTCGACGTTGGAGACCAGCTTGGAGGTGAATTCGAAGGCGTTGCCCAGCGTGCCGCTGGCATCGGAAAGCATCCCGTCGCGAGTCGACTGCTCCACAATGCCTGCCACCTCGTCAAGGGTGAACGCGCTGGTGGCCCCTTCCTTGGGTTCGACCCGGAACAGGCGCAGGATCGAATTGGCAATGCCGTTCAGCGACCAGATCACCGGCTTGACGATGCGGGCCACCAGGACCAGCGGCGGGGCCAGGATCAGGGCCGCGCGCGTGGGCACGGAAAAGGAGATGTTCTTGGGTACCATCTCGCCGATGACCACGTGCAGGAAGGTGACCACCAGCAACGCCGCGACAAAGGCGATGATGCCGATGGCCTCTGCCGAGAGCGTGGTCAGCCCCAGCGGGATTTCCAGTAGGTGGTGGATCGCCGGTTCGGACACGTTCAGGATGACCAGCGAACACACGGTGATGCCCAGCTGGCTGGTGGCCAGCATCAACGTCGCGTGCTCCATGGCCCATAGCGTGGTCTTCGCGGCCTTGGAGCCTGCCTCGGCCTTCGGCTCGATCTGCGAGCGTCGGGCGGAGATCACGGCGAACTCGGCGCCGACGAAGAACGCGTTGATGACCAGCAGCACGACAAGCCAGATGATTCCGGGTAGGTACTCGCTCATCGGGTCTGCTCCTGGGTGGTTTCATCCGCACTCGGGTTTTCGGGCGACAGGTCGGGGGTGAACTTCAGGCGCTGGACGTGGGTGCCCACGACGCGCTCGACCCGCAGAGTGCCCCCGTGAAGGTGCACCTCGTCCCCGGGCTCCGGGATCCTGTCCAGTTCGTCGGCGACGAAGCCTGCCACGGTATCGTAGTCCTCGCCGTCGGGTACCGTGATCCCGGCGCGGTCCAGCAGCTCGTCGGGGCGCAGCGACGCATCGAAGGTGATCGAGCGGCCGGTCGTCAGCACGCCGACTCGGGTGCGGTCGTGCTCGTCCTCAAGCTCGCCGACGAGTTCCTCCACGAGGTCCTCGAGAGTGACGATGCCGGCGGTTCCGCCGTGTTCGTCGGAGACGATTGCGACCTGCAGGCCGTGCTTGCGCAGGCGTCCCAGCAGCGAGTCGACGCCCATGGATTCGGGCACCATCAGCGGCGCGATCATCAGTGCGGTGGCGGCCACGGTTCCGCGGGCGTCCAGCGGGATGGCGAACGCCTGCTTGAGGTGGACCACCCCGAGGATCTCGTCGCGGTCCCGCCCGATCACGGGGAAGCGGGAGAAGCCGGTGAGCGAGGCGGTCTTGACGATGTCCTCGGCGGTTGCTGTCGAGTCGACGGCCACCATGCGCACGCGCGGGGTCATCACGTCGTCGGCCGTGTGGTCGGAGAAGCGCAGCGTGCGGTGCAGCAGCGTCGCGTGGTCGGCGTCGAGCATGCCCTCCAGTGCGGAGCGGCGGACCAGTGAGCTGAGTTCCTCGGCGCTGCGGGCCCCGGAGAGCTCCTCCTTGGGCTCGATGCCGAAGGAACGGATGATGCCGTTGGCGGTGTTGTTGAACAGCAGGATTACCGGCTTGAACACCGCGGTGAAGGCGGCCTGGAAGGGCACCACCACCTTTGCGGTGGCCAGCGGGAGTGCCAGGGCGAAGTTCTTGGGCACAAGCTCGCCGATCACCATGGAGAACACGGTGGCGATGAAGATGCCCACCACCGCGCCGATTCCCGGGACGACCGCCTCCGGAACGCCGGCGCCCAACAGCGGGCCGCGCAGCAGCGCGCTGATCGCCGGTTCAAAGGTGTAGCCGGTGAGGAGGGTGGTGAGGGTGATTCCCAGCTGGGCGCCGGAGAGGTGGGTCGAAGTGATCTTGAGGGCCTTGATGGTGGTTCCAAGGCGCTTTTCGCCGCGCTCGGCGCGGGCCTCAAGTTCGTGCCGGTCCAGATTGACCAAGGCGAATTCGGAGGCAACGAACAACCCGGTGCCAACGGTGAGGACAAGACCGATGCCGATCATGATCCATTCATGCATTCGGGCGCCCCTCTCCGGTGGGTGTCGGATTCAATCCGGCAGGTGGGAGCAGGGGCCAGGGCATGTGTGAAGGGGGGTCATCCATAGTGCTTAAGACTCTAGCGGATCGCGCCTTGCGCCGTTTCCGACCCGGGTCCTCCGAGCGGCTTCCGCTCCGGGGCCAGGGACCGACTCTCGCCCGCGATCCCGGTCGACAGAGCCCCGGAACGTCGCCTGGTCCGTGGACGGGATTCCAAGCAACCTCCCAGCTTAAAGCAACGCTGCGAAGCGTTCGGCGGCCGCGGTCGCCCCTGCCACGATGATCTCGTCGTCCTCGTGTAGCACGGTCTCGGTGGTGGTGTAGTCCCATTCCCGGTCCTGCCGCTTCACCGCAACGATGGTGACGTGGT
>NZ_JBKKAP010000030.1:0-16815 GCF_046714615.1 Paeniglutamicibacter sp. | reverse complement strand
CCCCCGACGAATGTCGGGGGCCCGGCCGTTGCAGCAAGCGAACTGCCTGTCAGGAAACCCGGTTCTCGGGCCGCGACTCCTCGGCGGGAGCCGACGGCTGTGCCTCCGGCAAGGCAGCACCATCTGCCATGCGCCGCCTGCTCCGGCGCTGGGCCAGGGCGTTGAGCACGCCGATCGCCACCGTGAGTCCGAGGGTGGCGATCAGCTGGGTGCGGCTGGCCGGATCAAAGAGGGCCAGCACCACGATGCCCGCGAGCATCACCAGGGCCAGGATCGAAAGGTACGGGAACCCCGGCATCCGCACCGGCAGGTGGATGGAAGGATCCTTGTCGGCACGGATGCGCAGGATCAGCTGCGAGAGCGCAATGAATCCCCAGGTGACCAGCAACGTGGAACCCACCGCATTGAGCAGCATCGGCATGACCAAATCCGGGGCCAGGTAGTTCATGACCACCGCGATGGTGCACAGGATCACCGAGGCGGTCACCGCCACGTAGGGGGTCTTGTTCCGGTTGCGGACCTGGATGACCCGCGGGGCGATCCCGCGCTCGGAGAGCGATAGCAGCATGCGCGAGGCGGCATAGATGTTGGCGTTCATGGCCGAGAGCAGGGCGATGACCACCACCAGGGCCATGATCGAGTCGATCCACGGGATGTGGGCAAAGCTGAGCACCGCGACGAACGGGGAGGCGGCAAGCTCCGGCGAATACCAGGGCAGCACCGAGACCATCACCAGGGCCGAGCCAACATAGAAGACCAGCACGCGGAACAGCACGCCGCGAACTGCCTTGCGGATGGAAGTGCGCGGGTCGTCGCTTTCGGCCGCGGCAATAGCCACGATCTCGATGCCGCCAAAGGCGAAGATGACCATCAGCAGCCCGGCGCACAGGCCGACCACTCCATTGGGCAGGAAGCCGTCGTGGGCCACCAGGTTGGACAGTCCCGTTGCCGCCACGCCCGGCACCAGCCCGAGGATAATAGCCACGCCGATGCCGAGGAATGCCACGATCGCGGCGACCTTGAGGAAGGAGAACCAGTACTCGAACTGGCCGAAGCGTGCCACGTTGGCCAGGTTGACCGCGGTCAGCAGCGCCACGAAGACCAACGACCAGGTGCCCTGGGAAACACCGGGGAACCAGCCGCCAATGATGGCGGCGGCACCGGTGGCCTCGGCGGCGATGACGATGACTCCCTGGATCCAGTACAGCCAGCCGATGATGGCGCCGGCGTTGGGGCCCATGGCCTTGGTGGCATATACGGAGAAGGAGCCGGACGAAGGGTTGGCCGCGGCCATTTCGCCGAGCATGTTCATGATCAGGATGACCAGGAAACCGGCCAGGGCGAAAGCCAGGATGACGCTCGGGCCGGCCACGGCAACAGCCTGCCCGGAGCCAATGAACAGCCCGGCGCCAATGGCGCCGCCAAGGCCCATCATGGTGATCTGTCGGGTGTTCAGGCTCGCGGTCTTTGGAGCGACTGGGGTACTAGACATGGGCGGGGGCCTCCGTCAGTGCGGAAACGACTGCATTGGCGATGGCCTCGTTGGCCTCGGCGGATCCGATGGAGATCCGGATACCCTCCCCGGCAAAGGCGCGCGCCCAGATGCCTGACTCGCGCAGCGCCGCATCCACTGCCTCGGTGTCCTCGCCGGTGGAAAGCCAGATGAAGTTGGCCTGGGAATCGGTGACGTTGATTCCGGCTTCGCGCAGCGTGGCCAGCAGGGATTCGCGGGCGGCGACCAGCTCGTCGATGCGCACCTGAAGCTCGTCCTCGTGGTGAAGGCTGAGCACCGCGGCACGCTGGGCCAGCGCGGTGACGGCGAAGGGGATGGCGGTCTTGCGCAGGTTCGCCGCAACCCCGGCGGGCGCGACGGCGTAGCCGATGCGCAGCCCGGCCAGCCCGTAGGCCTTGGAGAAGGTGTGCAGCACCGCGACGTTGGGGTAGCGGCGGAAGAAATCCAGGCCGATGGCCGAACCGGCAGCGGTGTTGAAGTGGACGTAGGCCTCGTCGATGACCACCAGCACGTGGGCGGGGACCTTGGCCATGAAGGCATCGACCGCGGCGGCGTCAACCACGGTGCCCGTCGGGTTGTTGGGGTTGCAGATGAAGACCAGGGCGGTGCGCTCGGTGATGGCCTCGGCCATGGCGGCCAGGTCGTGGGTTCCGTCGGCATCCAGCGGCACCATCACCGGAGTCGCCCCGGCAACGTGGGTAAGGATGGGGTAGGCCTCGAAGGAACGCCAGGCGAAGATGACCTCGTCGCCGGGGTTGGTGGTCGCGTGGATCAGCTGTCCGGCGACCTCCACCGACCCGGCGCCCAGGGCGATGGTGTCCGGCTCCACGCCGAGTCGATCCGCCAGCATTCCGACCAGCTCGGGGGCCGCGGCGTTGGGGTACTGGTTGATGCTGCCCAGCTCGGACGAAAGCCCTGCGATGACCGAGCCCAACGGCGGGTAGGGGTTTTCGTTGGAGGAGAGCTTGAAGGCCTTCTCTGCCGCACCCGGTGTGGCACCCTGCTTGTAGGCGGGGATCGAGTTCAGGGAACTGCGCTGGGCAAGGGTCATGGGGTGCCTTTCGAAAAACAAGCTGCTCGCACGTCGCCGGTGACGTGACTCACAAAAGCTACGAAAATGAGCTCCGGCAGGTCAACTGCCCGGCGAAAGGCCGCACAAGATGTACACAAAGATCAGTGCGCGTCGTGAATCACTGGACATTGTGCCCAATGTTTTTTCTAGCAGCATTCAGCGTACCGCCATTGCGCAGCGAGCTGTTTCGCGCCCGGTTTCCGGGTTCGTCGGGGGTCTCGGGATTTTCGCGCGCGGCATCCCGCGCCAACGGGATGACCCTGTTCTCGAAGTGCGTTGCCAGCACGATGGATGAGGAGGCCCTGCCCATGCCCTCCGTGGCGGAGATCGCATCCAGCACCCGCTGCAGGTCGGCCGTGGAGCGGGCCACGATCTTCACCAAAAAGTCACTGGATCCCGAGACGGTGTGCAGCTCGAGGACCTCGGGGATCTGTGCAAGCTTCTCGGCCATGCCGGCATGCCCCAAATTTTGCTGGATCTGCAGCGAGCAGAATGCGGCGACCGGATAGCCCATTGCGGCCGCATCGATTTGCGGGGCAATGCGCGTGATCACCCCGGACTCATGCAGCCGGTTCAGCCGGTTTTGCACGGTGCCGCGGGCCACTCCCAGGCGCTTGGAGCACTCCATGACCCCGATGCCGGGAAAATCGGTGAAAAGCTCGATCAGCGACACGTCCAACGAATCGATTCTCATGCGCCCCAGTATGCGACCCCGGCCGCCGTGCGCGCGAATCGGCCAGGAGCGGGCACGCGCTACGGTGGATCCATGGACGAGGGAATCTATTCCCGGCCGGAGGGCCGGCGGACGGGCACAGACCTGGTCATGGTGCTCCATGGCTACGGCTCAAACCCCGAACGGATGACGGGCTGGTTCGATGAGCTTCCGCCGAATGCCACGGGGGTGGCGCTGCGCGGACCTATGGAAGTTGGCGGGGACAGGGGCTGGTTCCTGCTGGACTATTTCCTGGCCAATGACTTTGCCCGGGTGGTCTCGGCCGCACAGCACGTGTTCGACTGGCAGGACAAATATACCCGGGGCTACCGCTCGATCAGCCTGCTGGGGCATTCGCAGGGGATGGCCATGGCCACCACGTTGCATCGACTGCGCCCCGGAAGCTATGCCACGATCACTGGACTCAGCGGCTTTGTGCTCTCCAACGAGCTGCTAACCCTCACGGATGCCGCCCCGGAACCCGGGGAGGCTGTCCCGTTTTTCTGGGGCCGGGATCCGTACGACCTGGTGATCAACCCCGACGCCGTCGCCTACACGGGGCGGTGGCTCGCGGAATACACCGCGTTGACTTCCCGCACCTACCCGGAAATGGGGCACGGCTTCGGCGCCGACGAGCGCAGGGACGTGCGCAATTTCTACAAGCACTACCTCGCGGCCGAACGCCCCATGTGATTCCCTCCGGATGCAACCGCAATCAACCGGATGGGTGATCCGGTTGATTGCGCGTCCGGGCAAAGTGGATGGTGAGATGCGGCAAGGTCCGGGCCCGATGGCCTTGCCCGCACAACCATCGTTTGCCCGGGCCCCAGCGAAAGGAACCACACCGCCATGATGCGCTTGATGTACACGGCCTTTGTTTTTGGAATCACCGGGGTGCTCTCGGGCCTCTACTACCGCGAACTGACGAAGCTCAACGACTTCGCGGACCGCTCGGCATCCCAGCTGCCGCTGGTGCACACCCACCTGTTGGTGCTTGGCTTCGTGTTCCTGCTTATCGTGTTGGTGCTGGAGAGGCTCTTTGCCATTTCCGCCGTCGCGCCGCGCGCCTTCACCTGGTTCTACTGGCTGTGGACGATCGGCGTCGCGGTGACCGGCGGCATGATGCTCGTCAAGGGGACGCTGGTGGTGCTGGGCAAGGATGCGAGTTCTGCCGCCTTCGCCGGGATTGCCGGCCTGGGACACATTTCGTTGAGCGTTGGGGTCATCCTGCTCTTTGTTGCCTTGCGGGCGGCGCTCAAGACCGCTGACACCGCCGGCACGGACGCACCTGCGCTCGTTGGTCACTGAAGCGAAAGATGCTCCCGTGACGCGGCACGCTTCCGATTGAGGGAGGGTGCGGCACCCCAAGTGCGTCAGCGTGATATTGGTCGATGACCCCTGGAAATTGGGGTGCATTCGTGGGGCTTGAAAATGTTGGCTTGCCTCGGAATGTGAAAGATCGCGGCCATTGTGGGCCTGGGCCTGACGGAACTGACCAGTAACACGGCCACGGCCGCTGCATTCTTCCCCATCATGGGAGCGGTGGCCGTGGGTATCGGAATGGACCCGGTGCTGATGACAATCGTGATGACGCTCGCGGTCTGCTCGGCGTTCATGCTTCCGGTGGCAACGCCGTCCAACGCGGTTGCCTTCGGAACGGGAGAAGTCTTCATCAAGCAGATGGTCCGGGCCGGCATCTGGCTGAACCTGGTGGCGATCGTGCTGATCGTCGTCACGCTGTACACGTTGCTTCCACTCGCGTTCGGCATTCCAATCTGAGCCTTGCACGTTTTGTGGGCCCGGCAGGATTCGATTCCTGCCGGGCCCGCGGCATTCCAGGCTGGTGCTCCCCGGCTGACGTTTGGGGGCGCGCTGGCCCTTGTGATGGGGTGGGCGCCCTGTTCCGGCCAACAGCCGCCGTGGGCCCGTGTCGCTTATTCCCAGCGAGAATATGTTTACAACGACCGGCCCGGTGCCCATAGAGTGGGAGCAGGATGAAAAAGAACCCCATTACCTCCAGTGTCATTGGCCCGGACGGCAAGCCCAAGCCCGGGGTGCAGAGCGCCGTCATGAAGGCAGTCAGTGTGCAGCGGCCCCTGGTCCTGGCCTATTTGCGCCGCCTGCGCCGCAAGCACCCGGCCCACACCGCGGCGGAACTGGCCAAGCTGGTCGAACGCGACTACTTGCTGGCCATCACCGGATCCGGTGCGGCGGTGGGTGCGACGGCAGCAATCCCCGGCGTCGGAACCGTAGCAGCCCTGGGATTCTCGGCGGCGGCAACCGTTGGCTTCCTTGAGGCCAGTGCTCTCTACGCACAGTCGCTGGCCGAACTGCACGGCATCACCACCGAGGATCCGGACAAGGCCCGGCTGCTGGTCATGGCGATTCTCATGGGCGACGAGGGAAGTTCGATGATTTCCGCCCTGACGCACCAGGTCGCGGGACGCGGTGCAGGGCCCGTCCAGGGATGGGCAGCAATGTTCGGGGCCAACAAGCCCTCCAGTCTGTGGACGACCATGCAGGGAACCATGCAACGAACGTTCCTGAAGAAGATGCTTGCCACCCAGGGGGCTTCGATGCTCGGGAGGGTGGTTCCCTTTGGCATCGGAGCGGCTGTCGGCGGATTCGGCAACCGGTTCCTGGGCAAGAAGGTCATCGAGGCGGCGGCCCTTGCCTTTGGCACCCTGCCCACGACCATCCCCGGCCAGCTGGTCAGCGAGGGCGAACGCCTCGAGGCGCTCGCCGAGGTCGAAGCCGGAATAGAGGCAGAACGCCGGCGCCGCGGAACCAGTCTCGAAGCCGGTGAGAAAAGCTAACGCAGCAGGGCGTTGGCCACGGCGAAAATGGCCAGACCGGCCAGGGAACCCACGACGGTTCCGTTGATGCGGATGAACTGCAGGTCCCGTCCGACCTGCAGCTCGATCTTTTCGCTGGTCTCCTTGCCGTCCCAGCGGGCAACGGTGTCGGTGATCAGCGATGTGATTTGCCCGCTGTAGTTTTCCACGACGTAGACAACGGCGTTCGCCACCCACCCGTTGACCTTCGCTGCCAGCCGTGCATCGTCACGCAGCCTTGCGCCGAGGTCGCGGATCGCCGCAATCATGGACCTGCGCAGCTCGGAGCCGGGGTTTTCCATGGCATCGACGAGCGCGGCCTTGATGGATGACCAGCTGGTCGCGGCAAGTTCACGCAATTGCGCATCGCCAAGGAGGGAATGCTTCATGGCCTCGACCTTGGAAATCATTTCCGCATCAGACTGCATGTCAGCGGCAAACTTCTCCAGCCACGCATCGATGCTCAGGCGCATGGAATGGTGCGGGTCGTTCCGCACGGACTGAACGTACTTCTGCAATTCGCGGTGAAGCTTTTCACCCAGCAGCGTGTCAACCATCGCGGGGACCCACGAGGGCGAGCGCTCGGCGACCAGGGAAACGACCATCCGGCGGTTGTCGGCCACCCATTGCTCGGCCCGTTCGGCCAACAGGTCCACGGCCGGTTTGTGGTGCCCGTCGGCAATCACTCGCTCCATGATCCGGCCCAGCGTCGAGGACCACTCGGGGGCAAGCATGTGCTTCTTGGCCAGGGATTCCAGGAGCGCCAGGACGTCGCGGTCATCCAAGACCTCCAGTGTCGCCCCGATGACAGTGGAGACCTCCTGGGCCACGCGGGTGGCCGATTCTTCCTTGGTCAACCAGCCGCCGACGGTGCGCGAGACATCGAATTGCGCCAGCTTGGTGCCGACGACATCCCGGGAAAGGAAGTTTTCCTGAACGAACTGTCCCAGGCTCTCGCCAATTTGGTCCTTCTTGCGAGGGATGATCGCCGTGTGCGGGATTTTCAGCCCCATGGGGTGCTTGAACAACGCGGTGACGGCGAACCAGTCGGCCAGCGCACCGACCATGCCGCCCTCGGCGGCGGCCCTCACGTACTCAAGCCAGGGGTGGCTGTGCTGCAGGGCGAAGGCCGCGGCGAAGATCACCGCCATGATGACCAACAATCCTGTGGCAAGGCGTTTCATCTTGCGCAGCGCGATCGCCTTGGCGGCGTCGTTCGCGGGGGCAAGGCTGAATCCGGTTGACGTCATGGGCTGCGGCTCCCTTGGCCTGGACTTGCGGATGGAACAGGTTTCAACGATAGTTCACGCAGCAACAGGCGCGGCAAGCGGCGCGGGATACAGGCCCGGCGGTAGCGTAAACGGCATGCAAACCCTTGTCTATGCCCACCGCGGCTCATCGAATGCCTACGCGGAGAACACGCGCGCCGCGTACATGCAGGCCCTGGCTGACGGGGCGGACGGCATCGAATGCGACATCCACCTGAGCTCCGACGGATTTGTGGTGTGCCACCACGACCCGACGGTGGACCGGACCTCTGACTCAAGCGGAAGGGTCGGGGAAAAGACGCTGGCCGAACTGAAGGCACTTGATTTCTCGTCCTGGAAGAACCCCCGGATTCCAGAGGCCTACGGGAAACTTCACGAGCAGTTGGTGACCCTGCGCGAATTGGTGTGGCTCATGCAGGATGCCGGCCGACCCGTGGGCCTCGCCGTGGAAATCAAGCATCCAAGTCCCTTTGGCCGGCAATTGGAAGAGGCCATGATCGCCGAGCTGCAGGCCATGGGTTGGGAAGCGGAAACCTCCATGCTGGGCGATATCTACGTTTCCTTCATGAGCTTTGACCCCGGATCGGTGCGCTACCTGATGGAGCGGATCCCAGCCGTGCATGTCTGCCAGCTGGTCACCGAGGTCGACGAAGAGTGGATCGAAGAGTTGGTCAAGGCCGGGGAGAGCGACCGCGCCGGCGTGGCAGCGGTATTGGCCAGGGCCATGACCGAGGGAGTGGAGTTGCTGAGTTCCGGGGTTCCGCAATTCGCGGGTCCCGGGGTCGCCTATATGCGCAAACATCCCCGGGTGACCAACGAATGGCTGGCCCGCGGCGCAACGCTCCGGGTATGGACAGTGGATGACCCCATGGACGCCAGCTATCTCGTTGACCGGGGCGTCACCCAGCTCACCAGCAACGTCCCGGCCGTCATCAAGGCGCACCTCGGCCTGGACTAGGACAGGGACACGGACACGCCCTCGAGTCCTGCAGAAAATGTACTCGGGCGGACACTCGGTCGGATTCCCGGATCCCCTTGCCAGGCACGACTGGTGGGCACGCCGAGATCCCGAGTGCCAAGACCGGGCTCGGACCGGGCTCGGACCGGGGCATCCGCCGTGAGCGATACGTGAAACGGCCGCACCGATGACTAAGCTTGATGCCGTGCCACTGCAAATGACTCCCGCCACCAAGACGGCTCTTTCCATCTCCGTGGCGACGGGTCTTTACGGAATTTCCTTCGGCGCCTTGGGCATTGCCGCCGGCCTGAATTTCTGGCAGGTCATCGCGCTGAGCCTGCTCATGTTTACCGGTGGCTCGCAATTTGCGTTCATTGGCGTGATCGCCGGTGGCGGCGGCCCGGGAGCGGCCTTTGGTGCAGCCACGCTCCTGGGCGTGAGAAATTCCGTCTACGGCCTGCAAGTCAAGGCCATGCTCAAGCCGCGTGGGTTGAAGAAGCTCGCCGCCGCACAGGTGACCATCGACGAGTCCGCGGCCACTGCTGCGGGCCAGAGTGATCCGGGCGAACAAAGGCGTGGGTTCTGGGTGGCCGGAATCGGCGTATACGTCTTGTGGAATATCTTCACGGTGGTGGGCGCGCTACTGGGTGACGCGCTGGGGGATCCTAAGGCCTGGGGCCTTGACGGTGCAGCCGTGGCCGCATTCCTGGGCCTGCTGTGGCCACGCCTGAAATCCGCCGAGCCGGTGGCCATCGCCGCGGTCTGCGCGCTTGCCACGGTCCTGGCGATCCCGCTGGTGCCGCCCGGCGTTCCGATCCTCGTGGCAGCGGTCGTCGCAGGGGTCTGGGGCTACTTCGGCCGGGGACCGGCCACCGAGGGGCTCGAACCGGATGTCGAGCCGCACAACGTCTCGAACGGTGACCGATGAGTGAATTGTGGTGGTGGACCCTTGCCGGTTGCGCCGCGGCGTACGGGATCAAGCTGCTGGGGTACCTGGTCCCGGAGAAGATCCTCGAAAACGAGCGGGTGACCCGCGCCGCGGGCACCCTGACCATCGGGCTGCTGGCCTCGCTGACCATCGTCAACACGGTCGCCAGCGGGACCAGCGTGGAATTCGACGCGAGGCTGGCCGCCTTGGTCGCGGCCGGAGTAGCACTGCTGTTGCGGGCGCCGTTCCTCGTGGTGGTCATTGCAGGTGCCGGGGCGGCGGCACTGGCGCGATACCTGGGTTGGGGCTGAGGGTAGCCGCGACGCGCCCGAAAGCTACTTTTGCGGGCCTGCTGCACCGGGGCCGGTGGAATAGACGAGCGTCGAGTACGTGTTGCCTCGCTCGAGCACGATCGACACCCTGCTGGGACGCGCCTCGGGGGTGACGGGGATGTCGACTGTGGCAATATTCCTGTCGCAGGGGACCACCAGTCCGCCCCCCTGATCCAGGGAGAGTTGCAGTTTGCCCTGGCCTTGGCACACCGCCAGCACGGTCAGCCGGGTTCCCCGGTATTTGCCGAGTGCAGCAGTTGCCGTGACCTCGGCTTGGTCGGCCGATCCCATGCCCATGAGCACCTTGGCCTCGCCGGGAACCAGCGTCATGAGGTCACCCAGCACCGCGGCGGTCGAGGCTGCAGCCGGAGGTTCGGGTGCCGCGGAGCACCCAGACATGGCGTACAGCAAGGCAAGTGCCGCGCCGATCCGTACGAGCTGTCCCAAGATCCCGCCCCCCAAATTTTGTCACGTGGATCGAGCTTCGCAGAGCACCTGGCCCTTGGCAAGGAAAATGCCGAAGGGATTGCGTTGCAAGTCGTTTTCGCGATGTCTGCAAGTGACATGTCGGGGCCGCAGTGGCACAGTGGAAGCATGATTGTTGCCTTTTCCGTAGCCCCCAGCACCGATAACACCGACGGATCGGTCCACGACGCGGTGGCCGCCGCCGTCAAGGTGGTCCGGGAGTCGGGCCTGCCCAACTCCACCTCTTCCATGTTCACGGAGCTGGAGGGCGAATGGGACGAGGTCATGGATGTCGTCAAGCGCGCCACCGAGGCCGTTGCCGCCTATGGATCGCGCGTTTCCCTGGTGCTCAAGGCCGATATCCGCCCGGGCTACAGCGGGGAAATCACCGGCAAGATCGAACGACTGGAAAAGGCCATTAGCGAGCAGGAGTAGCAAGCATGGACACCTCGGCGACTTCCGCCAGCCCCATCGACGTCGACAAATTCCTTGTGGAAAAGCTGCTTGCCCCGGAACCGGAAATGGCGGCGGCGCGCGAGCGAGCGCACCAGGCCGGACTTCCCCACATTGAAGTCAGCGAGGTGCAGGGAAAGTTCCTGATGTTGCTGGCCCAGATTGCAGGTGCCAAGCGGGTGCTGGAAATCGGCACGCTTGGCGGCTACTCCACCACCTGGCTGGCGCGCGGGGTGGGCCCCGACGGGCACGTGACCACCTGCGAATACGAGCCGTTGCATGCCCGGGTGGCAGCGGACAACCTTGCGGCCTGCGGGGTCGAGGAACGGGTGGAAATCCGCATCGGCACCGCCCTGGACACCCTCGACTCCCTCTTGGCCGAGGGTGTGGAGCCCTTTGACCTGTTCTTCATCGACGCAGACAAGGAAAACAACGCCCACTACATCGACCTGGCGGTCATGTTGGGCCGTCCCGGCAGCGTCATCGTGGTGGACAACGTGGTCCGTGAAGGGGCAGTGCTCCAGGCCGGGGACCCGCTCACCGATGCCGGGCGCCTGGTCAACGGCGTGCGGCGGGGGATCGACGTGCTGGGTTCCAATCCGCGCGTGGATGCCACGGCCCTGCAGACCGTCGGCGTCAAGGGCTGGGACGGGTTTGCCGTGGCGGTCGTCCGCTAGAAGGACCGGGTCCACCCACCGCACGGCCGAGGATACTTAGAGGTCCATCACGGCTTTCGTCTCCCGGACCCCGAAGCACATAGGCTTGCCCCTGTGACTACAGAGCCCTACGCTATTCGCCTTGCCGTGCCCGAAGACATCCCTGCCGCCCTTCAGATGAAGCTGAAGTCCTGGGAAGAGGCCTATGGCAGCCAGCGGCCTGCATCCTTCTTTGCCAATGCCCGCGCTGCCCTTGAGCAGCAGGGCGACTGGTGGATCCGCGGGCTGGCCCAGGGCGCCGAGCTGTGGATCGCCACCGACCCCGCCGGGAACATCGTCGGGATTGCCGGCGGCGGTCCCGCGGCCGACGACGACTCCGACACCGGGATCGGCATTGAATTGCAGCTCCTCTACGTCCTGGCGGCCGATCACGGCACCGGGCTCGGCGGGCGGCTGCTTGAGGCAGTGCTGGGGGACCGCGCAGCCGTGCTTTGGGTCCTCGAGCACAACCCGCGCGCCCATGCCTTCTACGCCAAGCACGGCTTCGAGGCCGACGGCCGCATCGAGGCGCTGGTCGATGACTGGGCCGGACTCAACGAGATCCGCATGGTCCGGCACGGTGCCCAACGTGGCTAAGGGCAAGAACAAGCGCGCCAAGAACAACTCCCCGGTACAAACCGATGCTCCCGCGGCGCCGGAGGACGGCCCGCTCGAGGGCATCTACCCCATTGACACCGGCACCGCCGAGCTGGAGCGCGACCCCTATTCGCCCACCGGCTGGCTGCTGCGGATCAACGACGTGCCCTCCTCGCACGTGGACCTGGCAGCACCCGGGCACCTCGACTTCGAGTACATGCGCTGGATCGCCGCGCTCATCCGCTCCCGCTTCAACCCGGGCGAGATCGAGTCCCAGGGCCACAAGCTCCGCGCCCTGCACCTGGGTGGAGGCGCCTGCTCCATGGCCCGCTGGGCCGCAGACACCTACCCCAACGCCCGCCAGCTGGTCGTGGAACTCGACGGCAAGCTCGCCGCCCTGGTCCGGGCCTGGTTCGACTTGCCGCGGGCGCCGCTGCTGCGGATCCGCGTCGGGGAAGCCGGCGAGGTGCTGGGCACGCTCACCGAGGCCACCCGCGACCTGATCATCCGCGATGTCTTCGCCGGGGACCAGACACCCAAGGACCTGACCACCCTGGCCTTCACCGCCCAGGCGGCCCGGGTGCTGGATGTCGACGGCCTGTACATCGTGAACTGCGGGGACACCCCCGCGCTGGAAAACGCCCGGCGGGAGGCCGCCACCATCGGCGCCCTCTTCAAGCACGTGGCCATCGTCGCCGACCCGACCATGCTCAAGGGCAGGCGCCACGGCAACGTCATCATCGCCGGCTCCAACGCACCGATCCCCGCGGGTGCGGAATTCATCCGCGAGCTGCTCGGCGGCGGCGTCCCTGCCCAGCACTGGGACGATGCCACGGTGCGCACCTTCGCGCGCTTCGCCACCGCGGTGTAGCCCGGCGGCAGCCCCTGGTGCGGCAACGGGTGCCTGCCCGCCGGCCACTATAGGCTTGGGTTCGCGCGGATCCTCCCGATCCGCGCGTTTGGACAGGCTGCGCAGCGGATCCACTGCGTCGACGTTGCACGGCACCCACCCCCCCACCCACGTTGAGCAGGAGCGTCCGCACCGCCATGAACACCCCCGCAACAGTTTCCTGGACACACCACGGCCTGGAGAGCACGGCGCTGTGGTCCTCGGCCAGCTCCGCCCCGCCGCCGAAGGCCATCGTCGAGGTCGACGACTCCCTGGGTGCCGACGAGGCCTACCGGATGGCCACCGGTGGCACCGGAATGCTGTTCACCGGGGATTACCACAACGCCCGCCAGCTGCTCAGCGCCATCGCCCGCCGCATCCCGGCCGGCGGCAAGGCCAAGCGAACGGCCGCGGCGCCCACGACCGCGGAACGCTTCTACAAGTACCGCCAGGCCCGCACGCACCGGGCCCGGATCCTGTCGATGCTCCTGGTCCCGGTGGGCCCCGGGCCGGCCGTTTCCCTGCGCCGCGCCCCCGACGTCACCGAGGCCTGGACCAACGCCTTCGGCCCGGTCGACGAACCGGTGGTCGTGTCCCTGCAGGAACTGCTCGGAGCCATTGGCGCCCAGCAATGGCGCAGCACCGGGCTGCACGTCGCCGCGCTGGACGCGAAGATCCACCCCCACTACGGCACCTTTGCCCCGGTGCGCGGGGAATACCTGGACCTGGTGGCCCGCGCCGAGCTTCCCGGCCTCGGGCGGGCCTTCGACATCGGCACCGGCACCGGCGTGCTTGCAGCGATCCTGGCCAGGCGCGGGGTCGCCGAGGTGATCGGCACCGACTCGCAGGACCGCGCCGTCGCCTGTGCGCAGGCGAATCTTGAAGCGCTGGGGCTGGATGGGCGGGCGCGGGCCGTGAAGCAGGACATGTTCCCCGAAGGCCGGGCCGATGTGGTGGTCTGCAACCCGCCGTGGCTGCCGGGCACGCCGCAGACGCTGCTCGACTACGCGGTCTACGACCCCAAGTCCGCGATGTTGCGGGCTTTCCTCGCGCACCTGCCCGCGCACCTGCTCGAGGGCGGTCAGGGCTGGCTGGTCATCTCCGACCTGGCCGAGCGGCTGGGGCTGCGCACCCGCGAGGAACTGCTGGGCTGGATCGGGGACGCCGGGCTGGTGGTGCTGGGGCGCGATGACACCGTCCCTGCCCACGGGCGGGCCGCCGATGCCTCGGACCCGTTTCACGTGGAACGCTCCGGTGAAGTCACCTCGCTGTGGAAACTCGGTGTGAAGTAGCCGCCACCCTCCAAACGGCAGGGCAAAAAGGAAGCGGGCGGGGGACTTGAGTCCCCTGCCCGCTTCCTTGGTTTTCGTGCGTGGCTGGCGTGCCTAGATGCCGATGGCCTGCTCGATGACGCCGATGCCGAAGAACAGCACGAAGGCGCCGGCGACTGCCCACATCAGCGGGTGCACCTCGCGCGCCCGGCCCTGGATGGAGCGGATGAAGACGAAGGCGACAAAGCCCGCCCCGATGCCGTTGGCGATCGAGTAGGTGAACGGCATCAGCACGAACGTCAGGAACGCCGGGATGGCCACGCCCCAGTCGTTCCAGTCGATCTTGGAAACGTGCGAGATCATCATGAAGCCGACAACCACCAGGGCCGGGGCGACAGCCTCGAACGGCACCAGGTGGATCAGCGGGGTCAGGAACATGGCGGCCAGGAACAACACGCCGGTGACGATGGAAGCCAGGCCTGTGCGGGCGCCCTCGCCGATGCCCGCGCCGGATTCGACGTAGATCTGGCTGGAGGAGCCCGAGGCTCCGCCGCCGACGACGGCGCCCATGGCGTCAACCAGCAGCACCTTGTCCACGTCCGGGATGTTCCCGTTCTCATCGACGGTCCCGGCCTCGTTGGCCAGTCCCACCATGGTGCCCATGGCGTCGAAGAAGATCGACAGCAGGATCACGAAGGCCAGCAGCAGGGCGGAGGTCGCGCCCAGGGTGCTGAAGGCACCGAAGACATTGGCCTGGCCCACCAGGGACAGGTCCGGAAGCGCCCAGGTGGGCATCGACGGGGCCACCAGGGACCAGCCCTGCGGGTTGGCCGTACCGGTGGCCGCATCGAAGGACGGGCCGATCTTGAAGACGGCCTCGAGGACGTTGGCCAGGATCGCGGAGACCACGATGCCGATGAGGATGGCCCCCTTGGTCTGGCGCACGACCAGGGCGATGGTGAGCAGCAGGCCGACGATGAACACCAGGATCGGCCAGCCGGTCAGGACGCCGTCAAAGCCCAGGCCCACAGGGACGGTGGTGCCGGCGGCATCCGGGACGCGGCGCACGAAGCCGGCGTTGACCAACCCGATGAGCGCGATGAACATGCCGATGCCGACCACGATGGCGGACTTGAGGCTGGTGGGCACCGCGTTGAACACGGCGGTCCGGAATCCGGTGAGCACCAGCACCAGCATGGTCACGCCGGAAATGACGACAAGTCCCATGACGTCGGGCCAGGTGAGTCCCGGGTTGGCGGCAACCGTGACGGCGATGAAGGCGTTGACGCCCAGGCCTGCGGCCATGGCGAACGGGTGCTTGGCCCATGCCCCCATGAGGATCGTCATGATGCCTGCGACCAGGGCGGTGACGGCAGCGACGCGGGCCGAACCCAGCGAGTCGCCGTTGGAGTCGGCACCGGAAAGGATCAGCGGGTTGAGCACCACGATGTAGCTCATGGCGAAGAAGGTGGCGAAGCCGCCACGGATCTCCCGCGAATAATTCGAGCCGCGTTCGGTGATCTTGAAATACCTGTCCAGACGTGACAGATCGGTCCTTTTGGGGATGGTTTTTTCCAGAGAGGGCATGGGTGAATTATAGTTCGGCTTTACGCCGCTAGGCGAAAAACCAGGGGAGAAATGCGCCACGCTCGACGACAGATAGACCCACGTCACACTGTGGTAGACAATGGGGGTACGGGACCTCGTACGGGGGAAGCCCGGGAGGACTCAGGCCGTTACACGTAGGAGTGAAGACGATGAGCGAAAACAGCAAGTCCCAGGGTGGCGCCGAGGTCATCGAAGGAATCGTTGTCGGCGTAGACGGTTCGGACCAGGGCCTCTGCGCCCTGAAATGGGCGGCCCAGGAAGCCAAGAGGCGCGGTAGCGTCTTGAATATCGTGACCGCCTATACGATCCCGGTCTTCGCCGCTTCCTCCATGGACGCCGGCTATGCCACGCTGGATGACCAATTGATCCGCAATGGTGCGGAGGAGGTCGTCCGCCAGGCGCGGGCCACGATCACCGATACGGACATCACGGTGCGCACCTACATCGAGTCGGGCGATCCCGCCGGGGTACTGCTGGATTTGAGTCGCCAGGCCGAACTCGTCGTGGTCGGCACCCGAGGCCGTGGCGGCTTCGTGGGAAGGCTGCTCGGTTCGGTTTCCAGCGCGCTGCCGGCGCACGCCAAGTGCCCCACCGTCGTGGTTCCGCTGTGCGTATCCAAGCGCGACGAGAACGCCACGCAGGTCCAGGACCGGATTGTTGTCGGTGTCGACGGATCCGACCGGGCGCGCCTGGCGGTGCTGGTGGCAGCCGAGCTGGCAGCGACCCGCGGCCTGAAGCTTCGCGTGGTGTGTGCCCTGGCCCCGATCAGTGGTGCGCTGGCCTGGATGCCGGCGACCGTTGACCAGGAAGCGGTCACGGCCGACGTGCGCCACCAGATGGGGATCGGCAAGGCCTGGCTGCAGAGCCTGTTCCCGGGCCTCGAGATTGAAATCGACGTCATCGACGGCGCCCCGGTGGAGATCCTGATCCGCGAATCCGAGACGGCACTGCTGCTGGTGACCGGCTCGCGTGGTCGCGGCGGCTTTGCCGGGATGCTGCTGGGCTCGACCAGCCAGGGCGTGCTGCACCACTCCAAAGGCCCTGTCATGGTGGTCCCCGACGGGGACGACCCGAGACTTGCCACGCGCCAGGAGTTCGAGGACAGGGCCAACGGCCTCTAAGTCGTTTCTCCCGTCAAATGCGTGAGGGGGTGGGGGGCCAATGGTGGTTGGCCCCCCCCCCCCCGATTTTTGTTTGGGGGGGGGGGGGGGTGGGTGGGG
>NZ_JBKKAP010000029.1:0-85647 GCF_046714615.1 Paeniglutamicibacter sp. | reverse complement strand
TCCCTGCTCGAAAAGATCGACGGCAGCCAGCCGCTGCTCGGCGGTCAATGAACTATTTTGACGCATGAAAAACTCCCCGAAAGTAAGGATCTGAATTATTCAGTCCAACTTTCGGGGAGCAGTTCATATGGTGGGGCCTTCGAATCGCTGGCGCGCCGGAGAATTACGCCTTGGAGCCGGCCGCAATATCACTCTTGATTGCTTCCATGTCCAGTCCCTGGACCTGGCCTATCAAGTCTTCCAGTGCTTCAGCGGGCAGTGCGCCGGGCTGGGAGAAAACAAGGATTCCGTCACGGAATGCCATCAACGTGGGGATGGAGGTGATGTTGGCGGCAGCGGCCAGCTGTTGCTCGGCCTCGGTGTCGATCTTGCCGAAAGTGATGTCGGGGTACTTCTCGCTGGCCGATTCAAACACCGGTGCGAAGTTGCGGCACGGGCCGCACCACGCGGCCCAGAAGTCAACGAACACAGTGCCGGGTTCGGTAATGGTGGATTCAAAATTTGCGGAGTTGAGTTCAACGGAAGCCATACGTGCTTCATCCCTTCGGGAGGTTTGATTGGCGCGGATCACGAGCGTATCCGCAAATAGGTCAACCACACGCGCAAGGGTAATATTCCTAGGTAGTTCTTCCAGATTTTATTCAAAGGAGTCACCACATGTGCAAGAAAGTCACCTGCGACAGCTGCGCCAAGCCAACCTGGGCAGGCTGCGGCGAGCACATCGAGGATGCGCTCGGCGACGTCGCCGTTGCGGATCGCTGCAACTGCGCCTAACCGGACGTCTTGGACGGACAGAGTTTCAAACCGTCACCGCTACTTCCGCAGTTGAAGGCGCCAATTAGTCCAAGGACCACCGTCGACATCTAATTCGTTGATCGCTCTCAGGATGCGTTGGTGATCACGCACGTTCCCGAGCCTACGAGCAGGGGGAAGGTCGCACGAACGGTGGATGTCTTGGAAGACCAGCCCGACGCGTGCCCGGCAGATAGTCCGACGTCGGCACTTCCCCCGAGAAGCCCGGCCAGCAGGCCGCCCTGAAAGGTGCTGGTGTAGGGGCCGGGATCCAAACCTGTCGTCGATACCCCGTTTCCGTCGGACACGGGAGCCAGATTGGCCACACTCGTCCCTGACCAATATTGTGCGTTGGCACGCGTGTATCCGGTTGATGGATAGTGCCAGGTGAGCGTGACACGGGGTCTAAGGCTCAAGTTGACCAAAACGCTCTGCGCCGTGCAGCTGTCGATGACGGGCGCCGGCACCTCCAGCGCCGAGAAGCCGGCCGAGGAATGTTCGGCATCCGTCCAAGTGGCCGTCGTTGACGCGGGCGGCACAGACGCAACGAGAAGCCCCGCACACACAACCAAGGACGCGCAGATGCGCAGGCGGTTGGGGAGTTTCCGACGCGTGACCGCTCCTCGGGACATGATGGATTTCATCGGTTCCGTTTCCCTCGCCACCTTGCCGCGCCGGCCAGTGCGAGGCCGAGACCGACGGAGCCCACGGCGGCGAACAAGGCCAGTAGCGGGTTGGTTCCGGTGGGGGCCAGCGGGCCGACCAGCCCGGGTGAAGTCGTGACATCATCGCCCGATCCGGAGGCGTGCACCTGCAAGTGAACGGGCCCGCCGGCTGCATCCGGGGTGCCGTCCGCAGGCAGCCAGAGATCGAACAGCAGCCAGCGCTCCTCCGCCACGGGCATGGTCGTCAGCTGCCGTTTGGTCCCGTCAACGGCAACCGGTCCCCCAACTTGCACCCTGTCTGCTCCGCCGGCGCAGGTCCCCTCGACCCATCGCCGGTCACAGGAACGAATGGCTGCGTGCAGCCCGAGGCCCGCATTCCCTTTGCCCAGCAGTTCGATCCGGACCACGCCGGGCCCCGATTCCACGGCGGCAACGCCGACCTGCCACTGCACGGGTTCCCCGGGGGCCAGATGTGCCATTGCGGCGTGGTCGCCGATCGCGGTCAACCGCAGATGGCCACTCGCAACGACCTCCTCCGTGGCGGCCTGGGGCGGGGCGGACAGGGCGAATCCAAGGGTCAGCGGTACGACGAGGAAGACCAGCGAAGCCTGCGAGCCATTCTCGGGTTGCCCCGGCACGCGAACCTGATCGCCGTCACTGGTTTCGTCACGGCCAGAGGTTTCCCGCGGCCAGAACGCCCACGTGACCAACGCCGATGCGCCGAGGGTCAGCAGGGCCAGCACCCAAGGGCTGGACAGCCACACCACTCCGTATGCCAGGTTGGGAATGGAGCCCATGACAATCCGGACGCTACTGACGGTGTACGGGGCCGGGTCCTCTGCCTCGTTCGCGTCCCCCTTCATCGTGATGACGCGCTCGGCATTTGACGGCCCGCCGCCCACGGAGGTCACGCGGTGGGTGATGGGGAGGGCCGCCGGGCGGTCAACGGTCAAGACATCCCCGACCCGGATCTCTGGTGCAGGGATCTCGCGCACGACGGCCAGGGATCCGGCAGGAATCGTCGGACCCATGGAACCGGTCTTGAACATGATCAGGGAAACGTTGAACGCGAAAGCCAGAACGACCAGCACCACGCAGACGAATCCGCCGAAGGCCGCCAGGCTCAACACGGCATCGCCAAGGAATCTTCCTGCGCCCCGCATGCGTCTATCCATGTCCGGCCCGGCTAATCGGCCGTCGCCGCAAAGACCCAGCGTCCCGTGAGCGTGGTGCCCTGGGCGGCGTTGGGTGCGGTCGTGGGCAAGGTGACGGCGAAACAGTAGTTGGTGGTGGAGGCCCCGCTGGCCGCCAACGCGCCCTCTGCGGTGGATCCCGTGGTCAGCACGGTTCCGGTGCCGACGACCGCAGTGCCGGCGGCGAAGGTGGTGGCGTTGCAGGTGGTTCCCGCGACCGTGTTGACGCCGTAGCGCAGGTAGGATCCCAGCCCGATTGCGTTGCCCTCGTCTGCTGTCAGTTGCACTGAGCCGGCCACGCTCGAGGCTGCGGTCTTCACCGAGTACAGGGCGAACGCGGTCGTGCCCGGCGTCATGGCGTCTGGGGTCACGGTGAACACGAGCGCGGCGCCGGGCGCGGTCGGATGGTCGCTGAATTCGGTGCCGTTCGTGCTGCCAACGATCGAGAACGTGCCGGCCGTGAACGATCCTGAGGCGTGTTCTTCATCGGTCCACGCGGCAAGCGTTGTCGTGGTGCCGACGCCGAGCACGAGGCCGCCTGCGAGCACGGCCCGCAGGCGGATGAATCGCCGCCTGCGCTCCGGCGTCAGATCGCGTCGCATCCGGGCGTTACGACGTCGAGGTGCCGAGGAATTCCCAGGTGCCGACGGCCGCTGTGTCCTGGGCGATGGTCGAGCTGGCGGTTACCTGCACGCACAGGAACACGTCGGTGCCAGGGTCGGTGCCAGGCGCTGTGCTCTTCGCCAGGGTGAACGTGCTTGCGCCGATGACCGAGTCCAGGGTCGTGCCGGCCGGGACAATCTGCGTGCCGGTTGCAGTCGGTGTGCAGGCGGCCATTGATGCCACTTGCACGATTGAGTAGCTGAGCTCGTCCGCGGCGGTGCCCGAGACGGTGGCCGAAGCAACGCTGACCTGCGCGTCGTTGGTGGTGTCCTGGTCCAGGTGGAGCACGAATGGTGCGGCGACCGTGTCGGTGGGGCTGAGGCTGTCGAAGCTGAGGGAGAAGCCCAGCTGTGCCGGCGCGCCCGCTGCGTGGTCGCTGAAGTCCGTGCCGTTGGTGCTGCCCTGCATGTTGAAATGGCCGGCGCCGAATGTTCCCGTCGCGAATTCGGAGTCGTTCCATGCGGCAAGCGTTACCGCCGCACCTACACCGAGGACCAATCCACCGGCCAGGACCGCCCGGATCTTGCGGTTCTTTTCCTTCTGAGCTATTAGCTCCCCCTTAGCAGGTAATACAGCGGAGCTGCTGGAGATCACGAAGAATCCAGACCGTGAAACACCGTTTTTCGGCGTTGCATCCCACCCTCACAAGCTAACAGCGGCGAAGCGCAAGTACAGCATGACTTCAGGTGTTTGGCGAAACGATGACCAATCTCCGGGCAAGTCTGGATGATCGGCACTAACCGCTGGCCGCATGGGGGATGCCATGTGGCCAAGCATCTAGTTCGAAAGGCCGTTCAGCTACCCAGGCGGCGCAGGTAGAAGTGCATGGGAAAGTGCCGGATCCCCCGCGGCAAGATCCGCATGGAAACACGCGCGCAGCGCAATACCAGATCCATTCGGCGTTGTTGGCGCGGGCCGAATGCGAAGCCGTACATGGCACGCACCTGCTCGGGCAACAACCCGATGGTCATGAGCCGGACCAGCGGCATCGCGGCACGGATCCACAGGGGTGCATGTTCGGCGGCCAGGAGTTTTTGCGCAACTACTCGCACCGGCGCGTCGACCCGCAATTGCCCGAGGGTGTCGGCCCAGTACTCGGCGAAGTCCGCCCGGGTGGCCGGCCAGAGGTGTCCGGGCATGCCCAGCTCGGTTCCCAGTTGCGCGTAGTCGCGGTACAGCGCCTCGGCTGTGTCATCGTCGAGCGGCGGGAACACCGCGCGCTGGATCGCCATGGCTGAGTCATAGAGCGTGGCCGCGACCCACAATTGCAGCTTCGGGTCGCGTGCGGAATACGCGGGGTGCGAGCCGTCCTTGGCGGCGGCCGCCTTGACCGGCGCGTGGGCGGCGTGGACGATGTCCGTGACCTTGGCCCGGTGTTCATCGGTGCCGTTGCTCAGGGCGTAGATATACGTCAAGGTGCCATTGAGGCGGCCCAGCGGGTTGACGGCAAAATTCGAATGCCTGGCCACTCCGTGGCCGACACCGGGCAGCGCGAGCTGCAGCAGGATCGCGCGACCGCCGCCCAGCAGGTAAACCCCTTCGGGGGCATAGCGGGAGAGCACGGATTCGGGCCGCGTTTCCGCGTCCCAGGAATTGGTCGTGCCCGCGGCCATGGCGCGGCTACTTCTTGCTCGGGCGCACCGGGTGCTGGGACAGGATGGAAACGCGGTTGAAGGCATTCATGGCAATGGCAGCCCACTGGACGGCGGAGAACTGTGCGTCATCCAGCACCAGTCGTGACGCCGCGAGCTCGGCAATCCGGGTCTCCGAATCCGGCAGCTCGGTCGCGGCCTCGGCGACCGAGAGCGCGGCCGACTCCAGGTCGTCGAACAGCGAAGTTTCACGCCACGTGGAGAGCACCGCCAGTCGCTGGGTGGTCTCGCCGGCCTCCAGCGCCATCCGGCCGTGCATGTCAAGGCAGAACGAGCAGCCGTTGATCTGGGAAATGCGCACATTGAGCAGCTCGACGAGCCGGGTGCTCAGCCCGGCGGCAGCCGTGGCCTCCTTGACCTTGAGCGAGAGCCCGTTCAGGGCCTTCCAGCTCGCGGTGTCGGACTTGTCCAGGAAAAACGGTGCTGCCAATGACATCCAAAAACTCATCTCATCAATGGCGCCTTGCGCCCCAACGTGGTGGTTACAGCCTACTCAGCCGCTGCAAGCTGGCCGCAAGCGCCGTCGATTTCCTTGCCGCGGGTGTCGCGCAGCGTGGTGGGAACGCCGGCGGACTCGAGGCGGTCGATGAACTCGGCCGTGACGTCAGGTTCGGAAGCGGTCCATACAGAGCCCGGGGTCGGGTTCAGCGGGATCGGGTTCACGTGAACCCAGCCGCGGCCGCGGGCATTGAGCTTGCGCGCCAACAGGTCCGCGCGCCAGCCGTGGTCGTTCATGTCCTTGATCAGTGCGTACTCGATGGAGACACGGCGGCCGGTCTTCACGTAGTAGTTGAACGCGGCGTCCAGCGCCTCGTCGACCTTCCAGCGCGAGTTCACCGGGATCATCTCATCGCGCAGCTCGTCGTCCGGCGCGTGCAGCGACAGCGCGAAGGTGACCGGGACGCCCTCCTCGGAGAGCTTGTTGATCGCAGGGACCAGGCCCACGGTGGAGACCGTGATGCCGCGGGCGCTCATGCCCAGACCCTCGGGGGCGTCGGCCACCATGCGGTGCACGGCGTTCATGACGCGCTTGTAGTTGGCCAGCGGTTCGCCCATGCCCATGAACACGATGTTGCCCACGCGCTCTTCCGGGTGCTTCTGGCCGCCCAGGCCGCCCTCGGCGATCACGCGGTTGGCCTGGACGATCTGGTCCAGGATCTCCGCGGTGGACATGTTGCGGGTCAGGCCCGCCTGGCCGGTCGCGCAGAACGGGCAGTTCATGCCGCAGCCACACTGCGAGGAGATGCACAGGGTGATGCGGTTGCTGTAGCGCATCAATACCGACTCGACCAGCGAGCCGTCGAAGAGGCGCCACAGGAACTTGATGGTCTTGCCATCGTCGGTGGCCAGTCGCTTGACCTCGGTGAGCAGCGTGGGGAACATGACCTCGGCGATCTCGGCGCGGCGGTCCTTGGGAAGGTCGCTCATCAGCTCGGGATCGGTGGTGTAGTGCTGGAAGTAGTGCACCGAGAGCTGCTTGGCGCGGAAGGCTGGCAGGCCCATTTCCTTGAGCTTGGCGGCGCGTTCGGCCAGCGTGAGATCGGCAAGGTGCACCGGCGGCTGCGAGACACGGGCCTTGGCGGTGAACTGGAGCTGCGGGCGGCCGTCCTCGCCCATGGCCTGCTTCCACCCCTCGGCGGTGGGGCGCACCTGTGCGCGGCCTTCGGCCTTGGCACGGGATTCGGAGATGCGCATTTGCTGGGCACCCTGGGCCGCGGCCTGGGCGGCGCGGCGGGCCGCGGCGTCCTCTGCGGCGGGCGCAGTAGTGGCAGGCACGGTCACTGGGGTATTTTCGGGGGAAGTCATTGCTTCCATTCTCCCATGCATGTCCAGAATGTGGGCGGTGAGATTGGGCACCACGGATGCCGGACAGTATCGGCCATGGGCCCCGGCGTGCGTTTAGGAGATGCGATGGCTTACTTCAACGGGCCGGTGCGATTGTTCCGCCACCGCCAGACCTTGCAATGGGGTTCGAGACGAGGCGTGGTCGTATCATGAGGTGGTCACGCATATCAGCACGCCCAGGGGAAGAGAGTGGAATCCAGTGGACCGCGAAGAGCTCCCCACCATCTTCAACCTTGCCTCGAGCGACCCGCGCAGCGAATTGATCGACAGGTCGCAGCTCAGCGAGGAAACGCTGCAGCAGATCGATCGGATCATGGCGGAAATGGGCAGGTTGCGGGCCGTCGAGCGCAAGATCTCCCGTGCATCGCAAAGCTACATGAACCTGAACGAGACCGACATGCGCGCCATCAGGTTCCTGATCTCGGCGAAGAACACCAATACCGCGGTGACCCCCGGCATGCTTGCCAAGCACCTGGGCATCACCACCGCCTCGGTGACCAAGATGGTTGACCGGCTGGAGAAGGCCGGACACGTGGTGCGCGCCGCGCACCCGACCGACCGCCGGTCGCTGTGCATCACGGTCACCGCCGAGACGCACCTTGCCGCCCGCCAGCAGGTCGGGCGGCACCACGCCGCGCGCTTTGGCGCGGCCGCGCGGCTGAGCCCCGCCGAGCGCGAAGTGGTCATCCGTTTCCTCGCAGAGACGGCCATGGACCTCGAGGACAGCATCGGCTCGGTCGGCGAGCGCGAGACCACCGCCGACTAGCCGGAGTCCTTGGCAGTCAGCTCTTCCGCGGCAGTCGTGATGCGGCGTGCCATGGAGGAGAAAATCATCCCGTGGAACGGCAGGATCGCCAGCCAGTAGAGCCGGCCGGCCAAACCCTTCGGAAAGAACACCGCACGTTGCAGGTAGTGGCTCCCGGTATCCGTCGGTTCCACCGCGAGCTCCAGCCATGCCCGACCGGGAACCCGCATTTCCGCGCGCAGGCGCAACAGCCTATCCGGCACCAATTCCTCGACGCGCCACCAATCCAGCGCGTCTCCCAGGGCCAGGGATTCGCGGCTGCGCCGTCCGCAGCGCAGCCCCACGCCCCCGGCCAGCTTGTCCAGGATCCCGCGCAGCGCCCACGCACCGGGCAATGAGTAGTACCCGGTCTCTCCGCCCAGGGACTGGATGACCCGGAACAGCGCGGCAGGGGCCGCGGTGGTTTCGCGTTCCCGCACATCGGTGAAGACTCTGTGCCCCGCCCATTGCGGGTCAGAGGGCAAGGGCTCGGCGGGTGCCTCCAGGGCATGGGCGGTGGCCCATGTCGTTTCCACCGTGTCATCACGCATCTTGGCCAGCGCCAATTCAACGGAGCTCCGGTACCCGGTCAGTCCCCCGGCGGGCCGGTCGATGATCGAATCGATGTCCCGGTTTCGCATGACGCAGTCGTGCTGCAGGGACTCGACCAACGGGATGGCCAGCGAGCGCGGGATCGGGGTGACCAGGTTGACCCACTGGGCAGCCAACCACGGCGTCAGCACCGGCAGCGGCAGGATGACCGGGCGGCGGATGCCCGCCGCATCGGCATAGATCCGCATCATGTCGCCGTAGCTGTGGGCCTCGGGTCCGCCGATGTCGTAGGCGCCGGTGATCTCCGGCGGAAGGCCGGCGCATTGGCCCAGGTAGTGCAGGGCATCACGCACGGCGATGGGCTGGACGCGGTTGAGAACCCAGCGCGGGGCGGGCATCACCGGCAGCACGTCGGTGAGGTGGCGGACCATTTCGAAGCTTGCGGACCCGGAGCCGATGATCAGCCCTGCCTGCAGCGTGACGGTGGGGACGGAACTTGATTCGAGAATCTGCCCGACCTTGACCCGCGAGGCGAGGTGGCGGCTGAGTTCCCCCTCGGGATGCAGTCCCGAGAGATAGATCAGACGCCCAATTCCCGAGGCCTTGGCCGCTTCCACGATGGTGTTGGCGCAGCGTTCCTCGACGGGGGCAAAGTTGGTGCTGCCGCCCATGGAGTGGACCAGGTAGTACAGGATCGTGGCTCCCTCACACAGTTGGGCAGCGGCCTCCGGATCGGTGAGGTCTCCCTCCACGATCTGCACCCGCTTGCCCCACGGAACATCCCGCAGGGCATTGCTGCGGCGGGTGAGCACCCGCACGCTGTGGCCCTGTTCCAGCAACAGGGGGACCAAGCGCCCGCCGATGTAACCGGTGGCCCCGGTAACGGCAATGACGCTCATGCCAACACCTCGGACCTTGCCGGGGCACCTCGACGAACCCGACGTCTTGCCGCCGCGACGAGGGCGAAGAGCAACAGGGCTGCAGCCGCCCCATACGCAGCGACGGAGACGGGCGCGGATTCCAGGCCGCCGTCGCTGCGCCCCACTCCGATCCAGGCGATGCCCCACACCATGGCGAGGGCCGCTGCGATCCTGCCACCGGAATACACCACGGTCATGGCGCCGATCAGGGCCGCGACCGCCACCAGAACGCAGGCCAGGGGCGTGGCCCATTCAGCTCCGTCGCCCACGCCCCGGGCCGTCAGCCACGCGGCGATGTTGGCCACCGTCGCCACGCTGACCCAGCCCAGGTACGGGCCGAAGGTCAGTGCCATGATCCAGCGTTCGGCGGGATGTTCGATTTGCGGCCTCATCAGCATGAAGATCCTGGCCAAGACCGCGAGCAGGAGCAGCATCACCACGACACTGGCTCCCAACCAGCCAACTTGCACCACACCGATCCACAGGGCGTTGAGTATCGCGGAGCCTGCCGCCAACGGACGGATCCGCCGCTGGGTGTCGCTCCGTGCGGCGAGGGGCGTCAGCTGCCAGATCGCGTAGACAACCAGACCCAGATACACGAGGCTCCAGATGGAAAAGGCACCGGTGCCGGGAGCCAGCAAGGTCGAATCTGCGCCCAGCCTGCCGTCCGCAGCCTCGGCAATAGGGGTGCCGCCCATCGCTCCGCTGCCGATGAAGGCGCCGGCGATCGCGGCGAAGACCGCGGTGGCACAGATTATCCGGATGGTCCAGGAGGCCTTTGTTGGGGAATGCATCGGGAGATCTCCTTGGCTCGGGGGAAATTTTCACTGAATTCGTCAGTCCTACTCGACAAACACTAACTTGTTAACCCATGATGTATCTAGCTAAGCTAGTAATCAACCCTTCGAGGTATAGATGATCAAGGTTTCCACGGGTGAGACGCCCGGTCCGCACGCAGCATCGACGCTGTTACACGAGGTCCTCATGCTCAATGATGTCCTGGAACACGCGGTGTGTCGCCATCTGGGCATCAACGAGACCGACTTCTTGGCCCTGCAACACCTGATGCTTGACCGCCCGATGACCCCGGGGGAACTTGCCGGAAAACTGCATATTTCCAGCGCCGCCACCACCGCGCTCATCGACAGGATGAGCGATCGCGGGTACATGTCGAGGGCGGCCCATCCCACCGACCGACGTAGCATCCGCGTCCATCCAAGCCCCCGGGCGGTGAACCTGACCCTGACCGCACTGCGCCCTCTGTTCAATGATGCGGAACTCGGCATCCAGGAACTGGACCCCGACGAACAACGCGCCGTGGTGCGGTACCTGGAGGGCATCCTCACGGCTATGCACACCCAGATCGACACTCTGACACCTGCCGTCACCACCGAGAAACGGAACGAACGATCATGAGCCGGCCAACCCAAAGTCCCGCGCAAACTTGCGGGTCCACCGCACCCGGGAAGACGGAAGTGCTCCAGTCGCGGGTCCGCTACCAGTTGTCCTCGGTCATCGAGGAACATCGGCAAGCGGCAGGGGAATACTCCAAGGCCACCCAAACGCTCTGGTCCCGCATTGGACAGGCGCTGGAAGGTGGCAAGCTCACCCGCCCGCGCCTGGTCATGCTGGGCCACGAGGCATTCGCCCCTCCCTCGGCAGCCAACGCGGAACCCGGCGAAGATTTCGAACGCGTCGTCCTGCTGGGCTGCGCCTTCGAATTGCTCCATGGGTCGCTGCTGATGCACGATGACGTGATCGACCGCGACTTCACCCGGCGCGGGCGCCCCACGCTCTCGGCGCTGTACCGCGACGATGCGCTGGCGCGCGGCAAGTCGGCGGAGAACGCCGAGCATGCCGGGCACGCTGCAGCCATCATCGCCGGCGACCTGCTGCTGGCCGCGGCCATCAAGCTCGCCTTGCGGGCCGCCGATTCACTGCCCCAGGCAGCCATCATCGAAAACTCCTTCCACCAGGCAATCCACCACGCGGGCGCCGGGGAGCTGGAGGACCTGCTCTTCTCTCTGGATCCAGCGCCCGCCCAGGTGCAGGAGGTGCTGCGCATGGAAAAACTGAAGACCGCCGCCTATTCCTTCCAGGTGCCGCTGCACACCGGTGCCCTGTTGGCAGGCGCAGATGCCGCCGGAGCCGCCGCCCTGGCCAACATCGGCAGCCAGCTGGGCGTTGCCTACCAACTCATCGACGATGTGCTGGGGACCTTCGGGGATCCGGCCCGAACCGGAAAATCCATCGAGTCCGACTTGCGCGAGGGCAAAAGCACCATCCTCACCGCCATGGCGGCCTCCACCCCCGGGTTCACCGAGGACCTGCAGCGCTTCCGCGACCGGGGAGCGGACGTGAAGGCCATGCGCTCGGCGCTCGAATCCACCGGCGCCGAGCGCTTTGCCCGGCAATTGGCGCAGGACTTGTGCACCGGCGCCACCTCCGCCTCACGCGCATTGGGGCTGCCTGCCCATGTGTCCACCGAGCTCGAGGGCTTCGCCGGCCTCATCCTGAACCGGGGGGCCTAGGCCATGAAGCACGACACCGCAGTCAAAACCGGGGCATCGGCCGTCAACCACGCGACCGGCCAGCCCACGGCCCTGCAACGCTACTCGGCCACGGCCAGCTGCAGCGCCCAGGTGGTCATCGCCCGATACTCAACCTCGTTCTCGCTGGCCTGCCGCATGCTGGGGCGCCCCGCGCGCGAACACATCTCCAATATCTATGCCCTGGTGCGCCTGGCCGACGAGGTCGTCGACGGGGTGGCCCGCGAGGCCGGGCTGGACGCATCTGCCGTCGCTGCCGCGCTGCAACGGCTCGAGGAGGAAACCGAGGCGGCGCTGGCCAGCGGCTACAGCACCAACATGATCGTGCACGCCTTCGCCTGCACCGCCCGCTCCCAAGGCATCGACACCGCGCTGACCCGCCCGTTCTTCGCCTCAATGCGCAGCGACCTGGAGGTGTCCACTCACGACGCCGCGACTCTGGAGGGCTACATCTACGGATCGGCGGAGGTCGTGGGATTGATGTGCCTGCGCGTCTTCCGTTCCATGCCCCACGCCCCGACCGGACACGAGGCGGAAACCGAGGCCGCCGCCCGACGCCTGGGCGCAGCCTTCCAGAAGGTCAACTTCCTGCGCGACCTGGCGGAGGACACCTCCGGACTGGGACGCAGCTACTTCCCGGGCCTGGACCCGGCGGCATTCACCGACGCGCACAAGAACGCATTGGTCCACGAGATCCGGGCGGACCTGGACGCCGCGGCCCGCGGCATCCCCCACCTGGCGCCGCGCGCCGCTCAGGCAGTGGCCATGGCCCACGGGTTGTTCAGCGACCTGAACCGCCGACTCGAACACACCGACGCCGCCGAGCTCATGACCCGACGAATCTCCGTTCCCGCCCGCCGCAAGGCATACATCGCGCTGCGCACCACCATGGGCCGGCGCCCCAAGTCGGCCACGGTCAACGCGGCATGAAAGGGACACCCATGAAGAACACTGCCCACACTGCCGCACAAGAGGTGGTCGTCATCGGCGGCGGTTTCTCCGGGTTGGCCACCGCGGGCCTGCTTGCCGCCTCCGGCCACCGGGTCACGCTGCTGGAAAAGCAGAAGGTGCTCGGCGGCCGCGCCGGACGCCTGCAGCGCGAGGGCTTCAGCTTTGACACCGGTCCCTCCTGGTATCTGATGCCCGAAGTCATCGAGCACTGGTTTGAGCTCATGGGCACCTCCACGGAAATCGAGCTGGATCTCGTGGACCTCGAGACCGGCTACCGGACCTGGTTCCAGGGCGACTACACCCCGCTGGACATGCCGTCCGGAGCTGGGGCCCGCGACGCCTTCGAATCCCTCCAGCCCGGTGCCGGTGCCGCACTGGATAAATACCTGGAACATTCCGCCGAGAGCTACGACTTGGCGCTAAGGCATTTCCTCTATGCGGATTTCTCCTCCCCGGCCAGCTTCCTGGATCCGCGGGTTGTGGCGCTGCTGCCCAGGCTGGCACCGCTGCTGGCAGGCTCCCTGGACTCCTTCGTGGCCAGCCGCTTCAGCGATCCGCGCCTGCGCCAGATCCTGGGTTACCCCTCGGTGTTCCTGGGCTCGAGCCCCAAGCGCACCCCGGCGCTCTACCACCTGATGAGCCACCTGGACCTGACTCAGGGCGTGAAATACCCGATGGGTGGCTTTGCACACCTGGTCGACGTGATGGCAGGACTCTGCCGGGCCGCCGGCGTCACGATCATCACCGGTGCCCGGGTGACGGGCATCGATGCCGACACCACCGCGGGCACACCCCGGGTCGAGGCAGTGCGCTGGGTCGATGCGGGCGACCCCGGCCACGTATCAGGCGCGGAACAACGCTTGGAAGCCGACGTGGTGGTGGGTGCCGCAGACCTGCACCACCTGGAGACCGAACTGCTCCCGGCGAAACTTCGCTCCTCCTCCGAAGCCAGTTGGAAGCGGCGCGATCCCGGGCCCAGTGCCGTACTGCTCTGCCTGGGCATCCGGGGCAAGCTCCCCAAGCTCAGCCACCACAATCTGTTGTTCACCACCGACTGGGACGACAACTTCGGGCGCATCCACCGCGGAGAAGACCTTTCGGAGGAAACCAGCCTGTATGCCTGCATGCCCAGCGCCACGGACCCCTCCGTGGCACCGGCCCGACATGAAAACCTGTTCATCCTCGTTCCTTCCCCTGCCCTGCCCGCGTGGGGCAAGGGCGGCCCGGACGGCACCGGATCACCACAGGTGGAGGCGGTAGCGGATGCCGCGCTCGACCAGTTGGCCGCTTGGGCGGGCATTGCGGACCTGCGCGAGAGGGTCGTCGTGCGCCAAAGCTTTGGCCCCGGCGACTTCGTGGAGAACGTCAATGCCTGGCAGGGCGGTGCCCTGGGGCTGGCCCACACGCTGGGCCAGTCGGCCTTCTTCCGCCCCTCGAACCAAAGCTCGAAGGTCCGCGGCCTGCACTATGCCGGCAGCTCGGTGCGTCCGGGCATCGGAATTCCGATGTGCCTGATCAGTGCGGAGATCATCGCCAAGGCAGTCAACGGGGTCAAGGACAAGGGACCCCTGGTCCCTGGCCATCTGTCGCCAGTGGCACAGCCCAAGACCGAACCCACCCGAACGGTGGCACCATGACCTACCTTCTCATCCTGCTGGCACTCATTGCCTGCATGGCGGTGCTGGATGCCAAGTACCGGCTATTCGTCTTTGCCCAACCGCTGTCCGCGCTGCTCGCGCTGGCCGGTGGAACTGCGATGTTCCTGCTCTGGGACGTAATCGCCATCGACCTGGGGATCTTCCTGCATCGTGATTCGGCGCTCATGACCGGGGTGATGCTGGGCGACCAGTTGCCGCTGGAGGAAGCCTTCTTCCTGCTTTTCCTGTGCTACAACACGATGGTCCTGCTCACCGGCGCCATGGCCTGGCGGACCCGGCGGGCGCGGCGGAATGCCGCCGGCACCGACCGCCATTCCGCCGCCACGCCAAGACCGGATTTGAAGGAGACAGCATGAACTTCGCCGTTCTGTCCCTGTGCTTCATGCTGGGTTCGTTGTTGCTCTTCCTCCTGGCCGTGCGCCTGCGCCGGATCAGCTTGCGCACGGTCCTTCCGCCGGTGCGGCTCGCCCTGCTCGTGCTCTGGGTGCTGACCGCGGTGTTCGACAACGTGATGATTGGCTCCGGGCTATTTGGTTACGGGAGCCAGACGTTGCTGGGCCTCCGCATCGGGCTGGCCCCGGTGGAGGACTTCAGCTACCCGGTCTGCGCGGTGCTCTTCGTTCCTGCCCTGTGGTGGCTAGCAGGGGGCAGGGTGCCGGTGGGAACCGGAGCTTCGGTGACGGGAACCGGTTTTGCCGAGGCCCCATCGGGCCCGTCGCCAGTGATCCGGACCGGGAAGGAGCCGCAATGATGCTGCGCGAACTGCTCATGACTTCCCGCCCGGTTTCCTGGGTCAACACCGCCTACCCCTTTGCCGCCGCATACCTGTTGGCAGTCGGGAAGATCGACTGGATCTGGGTGGTCGGAACGTTCTTCTTCCTCATCCCCTACAACCTGGCCATGTACGGGATCAACGATGTCTTCGACCACGAATCGGACCTGCTGAACCCCCGCAAGGGCGGTGCCGAGGGCGCCGTGGTGGACCGCAGCCGGCACCGCGGGATCCTGGTGGCCTGCGCGGTTGCCTGCCTGCCATTCTTGGTGGTGCTGGGAATAATTGGTTCCTGGCAGGCGAACCTGGTGCTGCTGGTATCGATGGCGGCGCTCTATGCCTACAGCGCCCCGCACCTGCGCTTCAAGGAGCGTCCCTTCCTGGACTCGCTGACTTCCAGCGCCCACTTCGTCTCCCCCGCGCTCTACGGGGTCGTGTTGGCCGGGGCAACACTGGAACCCACGCTGGTGGCGATCCTGGCGGCGTTCTTCCTGTGGGGCGTGGCCTCACATGCGTTCGGCGCGGTGCAGGACATCGTCCCCGACCGCGCAGCGTCGCTGGGTTCCATCGGCACGTTGTTGGGGGCGAAGTGGACCGTCAGGTTCGCAGCCGCGGCCTACCTCGCCGCCGGCGCGTTGCTCCTGTTCACCGACTGGCCGGGCCCGTTGGCGGGTCTGCTGGCCCTGCCCTACCTGGCCAACGTGCTGCCCCATGCCGGGCTGGACGACGAGGATTCCGCCCGCGCCCATGCCGGATGGGTGCGCTTCCTCTGGCTGAACTATGCCACGGGGTTCCTCGTCACCATGCTGCTGATTTGGTACGCCCTGTCCCGCTAGTCCCAAAAACCACCGTCCGCACGAAAGAGCACGAACATGAACCAGGCATCATCCACCATCGTGTGGTTCCGCGACGACCTGCGCGTGGCCGACAATCCGGCGCTCTGTGCCGCCATGGCCTCGGGGCCGGCAACCGCCCTGTTTATCCTTGACGAGCAGTCCCCCGGCGTGCGTCCGTTGGGCGGCGCTGCCAAGTGGTGGCTGCATCACGCATTGAACGAGCTGCGTGAATCACTGGCAGGACTCGGCGTGCCCTTGCTCTTGCGCAGCGGCGCCGCGGCCGAAGTCCTTCCGGGGCTCCTGGCCGCCGCAGGCATCTCCACCATGCATTGGAACCGTCGCTACGGCGGACCGGAACGCGCCGTCGATGCAACGGCCAAGAAGTTGGCGACCGACGCCGGGCTCGAGGCCCACAGTCATGCCGGAACGCTCTTGCACGAACCCTGGACCGTGCTGACCCAGGATTCAAGGAACTTCAAGGTCTTCACGCCCTTCTTCAACGCGCTGCAGCGGCTGCCGATGCGCCCGGTGCTGGACAGGCCCGAAGCGCAGGAACCTGTGACCACCAATCTTCCCTCGGAGAAACTGGATGACTGGGGCCTGTTGCCCTCGGCTCCCGACTGGTCGCACGGACTGGCCGCCGCCTGGGTGCCGGGCGAGGCCGCAGCCCGGGACCGCCTGGGCGTGGTGTTGGAGGAAATCGCCGGCGACTACGCCACGTCCCGCGACAGGCCCGACACCGACGGCACCTCGCGGTTGTCGGCGGCCCTGCGCTGGGGACATCTGGGTCCCGTCGAGGTCTGGGAGGTCCTCAGCGGCATGCTGCGCGTCCATCCCGAGCGAGCCGAGGGCACGCGGGCCATGATGCGTCAACTGGGGTGGCGCGACTTCTGCTGGAACCTGCTCTACCACTACCCGGATTTGGCCACCCGGAACCTGCGCAGCGAGTTCGACGCGTATGACTGGGCCTGGCCCGGCGCCGGCGCACAGAGTGGGCCGGCGGGAACAACGGCAGCTCTCCACTTCAAGGCCTGGTGCGGCGGTTCGACGGGTTACGGGCTGGTGGACGCCGGCATGAAGCAACTTTGGGAAACCGGATGGATGCACAACAGGGTCCGCATGGTCACCGCCAGCTTCCTGGTCAAGAACCTGGGTATCCACTGGCGGGTGGGCGAGGAATGGTTTTGGGACACGCTCGTGGACGCGGACGCGGCATCCAACCCGGCCAACTGGCAATGGGTCGCCGGGTGCGGGGCCGACGCGTCCCCGTTCTTCAGGGTCTTCAACCCGCTGCTGCAGGCCAAGAAGTTTGATCCCCGCGGTTCCTATATTGACCGCTTTGTCCCGCTTTCCCGGGTCGAGCAGATCGTCGACCTGATGGCCTCCCGTGCCCGGGCCCTGGACTCGCTCGCACGGATGAAGGAGGTACCCCCGGCGGAAACCCGCACGTGATTGCACCGCCACAAGGCCCGTATCAGTGCTTTGCCCGGCATGGGGGCGTAGCGTGGGTTCCATGGACGCGACGCTACTGAACACAGACGTTTTGGTAATCGGTGCCGGGCCCACGGGCCTGATGGCGGGTGCGTGGCTGCAAAAATTCGGGATCGACTCCAAGGTCGTTGACCTGAAGTCGGGCCCGACCCGCGAATCACGCGCCCTGGCGCTGCAGGCACGCAGCATGGAGATCTACCGCCAACTGGGGCTGGCCGACGAGGTCAAGGCCCGGGCGGTTCCCACCGGAGAGTTGCGCCCGGGCATCGGCGCCCGCAGCTTCAAGAGCATCAAGCTCAACCGGCTCGGCTACGCCCAGACGCACTATGCGGGGCTGACGATGCTGGAGCAAAGCGCCAACGAGGAACTGCTGGCCGAATACCTCAAGAACGCGGGCAACGAAGTGCTCTGGGAACACGGCTACGAATCCTTCGCGGACACCGGGGACCGGATGCTCGTCAAGTGCACCGGGCCACAGGGGCCGGTGCATATCTCCGCGCGCTACGTGATCGCCGCGGACGGCGCCGCCTCCCCGATCCGCGAATCCCTTGGCATTGCCTTCGAGGGAACGACAGACGACGAGGCCTTCTACGTGCTCGACGCCCAGGGCGTCACGGGCATGGGTTCGGGTATCAACCTGCGATTTTCCGACGAGAACTTCATGCTCGGCTTCCCGATGGGCAACGACGAAAACGGCGGCGAGCGCCGCCGCCTGCTGGGCATCCTGCACGAAGAGAATGACTCCGGTCAGGGGAAACCCGAGATCGATGAGGACCGTGCCCGGGCCAGCCTGCGCGGTGAGTTCGGTGTCAGGTACAAGACGGCCACGTGGTTCACCACCTACCGGGTGCATCACCGCGTCGCCGAGCACTTCAGCAAGGACCGGGTGTTCCTTACCGGGGACGCCGCGCACATCCATTCGCCGGTCGGCGCCCAGGGGATGAACACCGGGCTGCAGGACGCGCACAATCTGGTGTGCAAGCTGGCCGACGTCTTTTCCGGCCGCATGGAGGAGTCCTACCTCCAGCGCTACGAACTCGAACGCCGCCCGGTGGCGCTGCGTCTGGTGGCCACGACCGACAAGCTTTTCAGCGCCGCCACCTCGAATTCTGTCTTGGCCCGCACGGTTCGCACGCGTGTGCTGCCCATTTCTTGGCCGGCGGCGGTGCGCCTGGCGGGCAGGATTCCGGCCGGGCGCCGCTTCTTCGGGTATCTCTCGCAGATCCGCATTCACTACTGGATGGATGACAGCGCCAAGGACCGTGCCACGCTGGCCACCGGCTTTGCCCGGACCCGGCGCCGCGGCCAGGTGCTGGGCCGCCGACTGCCGTGGGTGCCAAACCGCGCGGGCGAACACGCGGACAATTTCGAGGTGCTCAACGACGCCAGCTGGCAGGTGCACATCTATGGCCCGGCCGGCAGGGAGCGCGGGGAGCAGCTGGCCGCCGAATACGAGGTTCCGCTGCACGAATTTGTCGCCGCCCCCAAGCGCCGCCTGCCCAATGGCTCGGTGGTGCTGGTGCGCCCGGACATGTTCGTGGCCCACTTCGAACAGGTGCGTGCCTAGGCTCGGCCGTTGACGGCCAGCACGTCGGAAAGTTCCTTGTCCTTGACGGCGAGCGCGGCGGCGGTGGTGCGGATGAACACGACCAGCCAGCCAAAAACGATGCCCACGACCGCCAGCTCGAACGCCGTGAGATTGTAGTACGCCAGCGGCTGCCACAGCAGGGCTGCACCCACCAGTCCCACGAAGCAGGCAAACGAGAGCAGGTGGAAGATCCAGGGGAATCCCGGCAGCCAGAGGGCAGCACCCAGGAGCAGCACCACGATGAATACCGCGGCGATGCGCACCATTGCTGAGTGGACGGGTGCCGAGACGTTGAACGGGATCAGCCCGATGCCGATGACACATGCGCCCAGTCCCAGCAGGCAGGTGCGCACCACCGCGGGCCGGGGCCTGATGAAACGGGGACGCGGCTTGCCCACGGCGGCGGCATAGTCGTCGATAATGCCTGCCAGCAGGGCCACATCGCGCACGATGAACGCGGTGAGGGTGCTGAGCACCAGCCCGGAAACCACCAGGGTGACGTTGAAGGTCCAAAAGGAGGTGAGCCCCGAGGCGCGGGTCCCCAGCGCGGAAAACATCGAATGCCACCAATAGGGGTTCTCGGCGGCCAGCATGCTGATGAACACACCGGTGGCCATGAAGATCGCCAGCAGCGTGGAGAGGCTTTGCGCCGTCACCCGGGCGGCGGAGACCAGCGCGACGTAGCCGGCGATGCCTGAGCAGACCCCGACCATGAGGCTTCCCGCATATCTATCCACGGTCAACCCCAGGAAGGCGTCCTGGATGATCCGGAAGGTGACCAGGGATGCCATGGCGGAAATCGCCGCGTGGAGGATCACCAGGGCTGCGGCGTTGATGATTTGCCGGTAGCGGGGAAACTCGAGCAGCCACTTCTGGGTCCGGGTCAGGATCAACAGGTACCCCAGGATGCTTCCGGCCGTTGCCGCTACCGCGGCGATGATCGAGGCGTAGATGGCCACCGAGCGGTAGCCCGCCAGATCCGGGCGGTAGGTGGCAAAGCCGATCAACCCCGTGAGAGTGCCCAGCACCGTGGCGCCCAACCCCAGCCACAGGGCCCAGCTTTCGCCACGAAGCTGCAAGTCGGCGAGGTCTTGCCGGGGCCGGGAGGCGGGTTCATCTACCACGCCTACGATTCTGCCATTCTTTGTGCGCCCGCCCTTAGGCGCTGGGGTTCGGCCGAAAACAACGATGCGCAAAAGAACTACGCTCGCACTATTGACACACGCTCACAAACTGCGCATGATGAGTTTATGAACAAGAAGAAGCGTACCCCGATCGACGAAGCCCGCAAGCTGCTTGAGGATGTTCCATCCGATCCGCTTGGCGCGGTCGAACGACTGGGAGAGGTCCGCGAATTGATCGACACCGCACTGAATGAGGAGATGGCCAAGGCCACCCTCGAGGGCGCATCGATCCGTTCGGTGGCCGTCCGCGCCGGGCTTTCGCCCAACGCGGTCCCCCCGCGGCTGGCCCGCACCTCGCAGTTGTCCAGCTATACGGACTCCGGCGGCAAGGTGTCTAGCTCCTCCATCGAGCGAGCCCGCTACGACTCGGAAACCGGGCGCCCCGCGCCCAAGGAACCCATGACTTTCAAACCCAGGCGCTCCAGCTAGGACACGCGCCACTTCCCGAAAGGCACTCGCAATGTCTACCAATGATTCCGCACTGCTAGTCTTCCTGCTTGACCGCTCCGGCTCCATGTACGACATCAAGGCCGACATCGAGGGCGGCCTGAATGCCTATGTCGCCAAACAGCTGGCCGAGCCCGGCAGCGCAACCGCCTCCCTTCACCAATTCGATAACGTCTACGAGGACGTCTATCTGGATATACCACTGGATCAGATCCCGGCATTCAACTTGGAGCCTCGCGGCTCAACCGCACTGTTCGACTCGATCGCCAGGACCATCACAGAGACCCGCAAGCGCATTGCCGCGATGCCTGTGGACAAGCGCCCGGGCATCGTGCACCTGAACATCGCCACGGACGGCTTGGAAAACGCCTCAACCAGGTACTCGCGCAGGGCCATCCGCGATATGGTCCAGACCCAGGAGCAGGTCGACAAGTGGCTCATCTCCTATATGGGGTGTGACCAGGATGCCATTGAGGTCGGCACCAGCCTGGGTATCTCCCCCGACCGTTCGCTGACCTATACCCGCGATACCGCGGTTGCGGCCATGGACGCATACAGCCAGATGACCAGCACTGCGCGCAGGGCGCGGGCCCGCGGAGCAGACTTGGACGAGGTCCTCGCCGAGTCCGTCTTCACCGAGCGCCAGCGCAAGAACACGGGAAAGTAGTATGCGTGCCAACCTGAGCTGGGTCACCAGCGACCTGGCCGTGGGCGGGGATTTGGACTACGCCGACAAGGTCATGGTCGCCCAGGTGCTCGAGATCATCGACGTCGGCATCACCCACGTGGTGGACCTGCGCATCGAGGCCAACGACGCCGAGATCTGGGAAGCCGCCCACATCGCGTACCTCTCGGTCGGCACCAATGACGCCGACGGCCACGTCGTTGCTCCGGAGGTCTTCGACCGCGGTGTCCGCTTCGCCCGACTGGCCGTGCGCGACGGAGGGAAGGTGCTGGCCCACTGCCACATGGGGATCAACCGCGGCCCGTCCATGGGGTTCGCGATCCTGCTGGATCGCGGGTACTCCCCCATCGAGGCCTTCGACATGATCCGCGCCGCACGGCCGCAGGCCTTCATCGCCTACGCGCAGGACGCGCTCGCGGCCCACGCCTCCCGGCAGCTGCGCAAGGGTGGCCGCCCGGTCAACGCGGCGAGGCAGGCGCGGGCACTACAGAAGCACATCGATGAGGTGCTCACGCCCAGCGCCGTGGGACGCATTCGGCACGTGATGCGCCAGAACCACCGACGGGACCTGGGCTTCTCGGCCTGATTCCCCCCGCTGTCGACCGGCGAGCGCGAGGTGCCGCGCTCGCCGGTTACTGCGCGTTCGACCCCGCGAGCCCCAGGCGCTTGGCCAGGTAGGGCGCGGTCCTGGAATCCGGATGGGCGGCCAGCTGGTCCGGGGTTCCGGTCGCGACGATCTTCCCGCCCTTGTCTCCCCCTTCCGGGCCCATGTCGATGATCCAGTCGGCTGCCGCAACCACATCCATGTGGTGCTCGACCACGATCACGGTGTTGGACTCATCGACCAGCCGGTGCAGCTGGCCCAGCAGCAATTGCACGTCCGCCGGGTGCAGGCCGGTCGTGGGCTCGTCCAGCAGGTAGAGCGTGTGCCCGCGCCGGGCGCGCTGCAGCTCGGTGGCCAGCTTGATGCGCTGCGCCTCGCCGCCGGAGAGCTCGGGTGCCGGCTGGCCCAGGGAAAGGTAGCCCAGCCCCACGTCGCGCAACGTCTCCAGCGACCTGGCGGCGGCCGGAATCCCCGATAGGAACTCGGCGGCAGTATCCACGTCCAAGGCCAGGACCTCGGCGATGTTCTTGCCCTCGTAGAAGACCTCGAGGGTCTCCGGGTTGTAGCGCGAGCCGTGGCACTCCGGGCAGGGGCCATAGCTTCCGGGAAGGAAGAGCAGTTCCACCTCCAGGTAGCCCTCGCCCAGGCACGTCTCGCAACGCCCGCCCGCCACGTTGAAGGAAAATCGTCCGGCGCCGTAGCCGCGCTGCTTGGCCAGCGGTGTGTCGGCGAAGGCCTTGCGCACCGCGTCGAACAGGCCGGTGTAGGTGGCCAGGTTCGAGCGCGGGGTGCGGCCGATGGGCTTTTGGTCCATGGCAACGATTCGCTCGATCCGCTCCGCTCCACGCACCTCGCCCAGGGTCGCCCGGGGCGCATCGGCGTCCGGGCCCCCGGCGTCGGCTTCGGTGGCATCGGCGGCTCCGCTTCTCCCGCCGTCGCGCAGCTTGTCTTTGAGGCCAAGTGCCAGTGCCTGGCTGATGAGGGATGACTTGCCCGATCCGGACACCCCGGTGACTGCGCTGAGCACGCCCAGCGGGAATCGCGCATCCAGGTCCGACAGGTTGTGCAGGGAAATCCCGTCCAGTTCCAGCCAGCTCTCGGCACTCCGCGGTACTCGCGTCACCGCGGCGTCCTCGCGGGGTTCCAGGAAACGCCGGGTCACCGATTCGTCCACCTGCGACAGCCCCGCCACCGGGCCGCTGTAGAGCACCTTGCCTCCTCCGGCACCCGCCCCGGGACCCACGTCGATGATCCAGTCAGCGCGGGAGACCACCTCCATGTTGTGCTCCACCACGAAGACCGAGTTGCCGCCGGCCTTCAGCGCCTCGAGCACCTCCAGCAGCGGCCTGGCATCGGCCGGGTGCAGGCCCGCGGACGGCTCGTCGAGCACGTAGATGACCCCGAAGAGGCCCGAACGCAGCTGCGTGGCGATGCGCAGGCGCTGCATCTCGCCCGGGGAAAGCGTCGGGGTGCCGCGGTCAAGGCTCAGGTAGCCCAGGCCCAAATTCGTCAGCACCTCGATGCGGGAGAGCAGGTCGGCGGCGATCGAGACGGCGACCTCGTGTGCGGGTTCCCCGCCGGGAACCGGCCGGTTCCCGGCGACAGGCCGCAGCACCGAGGCAAGGGCATCGAGTGCGGTGGCGTTGAATTCGGCGATGTCCAACCCGGCAAAGCCAACTGCAAGTGCCTCCGGGCGGAAGCCGGTTCCCGAACAGGCAGGGCAGGGCCCGGAGCGCATGAAGCGCAGCGCCTTGGCCCGCATCGATTCGGACTTGGAGTCGGCCACGGTGTGCAGCACATAGCGTCGCGCACTCCAGAACCGGCCCTTGTAGGGTTTCGCGACCCTGTCGCGCTCGGGAGCCACCTCCACCACTGGTTGCTCGTCGGTGAACAGCAACCAGTCGCGCACCTTCCTGGGCAGCTGGCGGAAGGGCACATCCACGTCGTGGCCCAGGTGCGAGGTGATGTCACGCAGGTTCTTGCCCTGCCAGGCGCCGGGCCACGCGGCAATCGCACCCTCGCGGATGCTCAGGCCCGGGTCTGGGACCAGGGAATCCTCGGTGACGGTGTGGGCGACGCCCAGGCCGTGGCATTGCGGGCAGGCACCCACCGCGGTGTTCGGCGAGAAGGAATCCGAGTCCAGGCGCGGCGCCCCCGCTGGATAGTCCCCAGCCCGGGAGAAGAGCATCCGCACCGAGTTCGACAGCGTGGTCAGCGTGCCCACGGTGGAGCGGGAGCTGGCAGTGCCGCGGCGCTGCTGCAGGGCCACGGCAGGGGGCAGGCCGGAAATGAACTCGACCTTGGGCGTGTGGCCCTGGGCGATGAGCCGGCGCGCATAGGGCGCCACGGATTCCAGGAATCTTCGCTGCGCCTCGGCAAAGATGGTGCCGAAGGCCAGCGAGGACTTTCCTGACCCGGAGACCCCGGTGAAGGCGACGATGGCATCGCGCGGGATGCGCACCTCCACATCCTGCAGGTTGTTCTCGTTGGCGCCGCGCACGTGGACGAATCCGTCATGGGTGTCTGGTGCCGGTGTGTACTTGGTGTCCTGCCCAATGCTGTTCACCTTCCCCACCCTAGGCCCGGCGCACGCACGAATTCCAACCGCCCGGCCGTTTCGACGCCGCCCAACGGCCGTGTTGCCGGGTCGGACCGCGGTGCGTCGCATAGGGTTTTCCCACAAACCATCCCCAACAGAGGAACCGACATGGCCAAGCACAGCGACACCGGCAGGAAGACCGAGGACAGCGACGAGGAGCTGCACCGCAAGTGGAACGAGCTACTGCAGGAGATGCGGGTGATGCAGACAGGTGCGCAGATCCTTGCAGCCTTCCTGGTGGTCCTTCCCTTCCAGTCCCGATTCGACACCCTGGAGGTGCCGGATGAAAGGTTCTATCTGGTGCTGCTGGTCGCCTCGGCGCTGTTGATCCTTCTGCTGGTCACTCCCGTGGCGGTGCACCGGCACTTCTTCGGGCAGCAGCTGAAAGCCACCACCGTCCATCTGGGCCACAACATTTCCAGGTTTGTTGTCGTGGGGGTGGGCGTGTTGGTGGCAGGGTGCGTCTGGTTTGTCATCCAGGTCCTGCACGGCTGGCAGATGGGCCTGATGGTGGGAGGAGTCCTGATGGCGGCAGCACTGTTCCTGCTGCTCATCCTGCCGCGGATTGTCACCCCGCGCTCGACGCTTCCGGCGGAATGATCGGCTGACCGGACCCAAGAGGGGATTAACCCATCAGTGTTTTCTGTTCGCGAAATCCCCGGGCGTTTCCCTCCCGGTGCGTGATACGTTGCTGGTACCGCTACATCACATGGATATCCACGGAAGACTGCGCGGCAGTCGATTATCGAGGAGGCAGTTATGGCAGCAAAAACAAACGCAGGATTCACGGTTCCGGGCATGAGCCTGGCCAATGGCCACAAGGTCGCGGGCGCCCTGCAGATGCGGATCCACGCATTCAACGACCTGCAACTGACCCTCAAGCACGCCCACTGGAACGTGGTGGGACGCGACTTCATCGGCGTCCACGAAATGCTTGACCCGCAGATCGACCTGGTCCGCGCCATGATCGACGCACTGGCCGAACGCATGGCCACCATGGGCGTGGCGCCCAACGGCCTGCCAGGCGCCCTGGTCAAGGCGCGCAGCTGGGACGACTATGAGATTGGCAGGGCCAGCACCAGCGAGCACCTCGCCGCGCTCGACCTGGTCTACACCGGAGTCATCACTTCCATGCGCAAGACCATCGCAGAGGTCGGTGAGCTGGACCCGATCACCGAGGACATCCTCATTGGCCAGACCGGCGAGCTCGAGCAATTCCAGTGGTTCATGCGCTCGCACCTGGAAAACGACGAGGGCGAACTGGCCAACAAGGACGCCCGGACCGAAAAGGGCGCAGCCAAGAAGGCCAAGTAGCACGGGCCGCACGATGAGCCGAGGGGACGGAAGAGCATGCTCTTCCGTCCCCTCCTTTTGCTCTTGACCGGCCCCTGCGGCGGTGGCAGTCTCGAAACCGGAAGGACCCAAGTCTCGACGGCAAGCACACGCCACCCCGGCAGGAGAACACTGGCATGGAACCGAACCCCGAAACCACCACGGCCGCCGCCCTGCGCATTGTTCCTGCCAACCAGGCCAGCAGCGAGGATCTGGGGCTGATCTTCGGCACCCGGGGCGAGCCAGGGCACTGCCAATGCCAGTGGTTCCAGAATCCCGGAAAGAGCTTCGGCGCGCTCACCGACGAGGAACGGGCTCACCGCCTGCGCGTCCGGACCGCGTGCGGAAACCCGCGGGCAGCAAACACCAGCGGGCTTATCGGCTACCTCGACGACGAGCCGGTCGGCTGGTGCGCCGTCGAGCCGCGTACCGCCTACCCGCGACTGCGCACCTCAAGGATCCCGTGGAGCGGCCGCGACGAGGACAGGGACAGTGAGGACGTCTGGGCGGCGGTCTGCTTCGTCACGCGCACCGGCTACCGGCGCATGGGTGTCAGCCGGGCCATGGCGCTCGCGGCCGTGGACTTCGCACGCGACCGCGGGGCCAGCGCCCTGGAGGGCTACCCGATGCTCCTGCCCGAGGGCAAGGCGGCGATGTGGGGCGAGATGTATGTGGGCAGCCGGTCCATCTTCGAGGAGGCAGGTTTCACCGAGGTCAGCCATCCGACACCTCGCCGGCTGGTCATGCGCATCGACTTCGGCGGCGCGCAGTAGGGCAGACGTGTCAGTTCCGCGCCTCGGAGCGCCCGCCGAAGTCGTCGGCAATGTCCTGGGCGACCCGGCGCATCAGCGGCACCATCTCATCGGTGATCGACGCGGAGCCGATGCGCCCGGGCTGCACCGAGACATTCAGCGCACCGAGCAGCTGCGCGCCCCGGTAGACGGGAACCGCCAGCCCGCGCAGCCCCTCGTCCAGTTCCTGCGCGACCAGCGACCAGCCCTGGGCGCGCACGGTGTCGAGCTCGGTGCGCAATTCATCGATGCCGGCCACCGTCTTGGAGGTGAAGTGCGTCAGCTTGGCGTTGGAAAGGAATTCCTCGCGTGCAGCCTCCGGCAGCTCGGCGACCAGCACCCGGCCCATGGAGGTGGCCCAGGCCGGGAGCCGGTTGCCGATGGACACGTTCATCGAATGCAGGCGCGGGGCGGAGATGCGCTCCACGTAGAGGATGTCCTGGTCATCGAGCACGCACAGGGCGGTGGTCTCGGAGAGCTCGGCGGCCAGGGACTGCAGGTGCGGGCGCGCCACCTGGGGCAGGGTCAGCCCGGAGAGGTAGGAGGCACCGATGTCCAGCACCCGCGGGGTCTGCCGGAAGGCATTCCCGTCGGCCTCCAGGTACCCCAAATCCACCAGGGTGAGCAGGAAGCGGCGGGCCGCGGCACGCGAAACGCTGATGGCCTCGGCCACCTGGGTCACGGTCAGCAGCGGGTGCGCGGCGTCGAACGCCAGCAACACCGCCAGCGTCTTTTCCGCCGACTTCACATAGTAGTCAGGCTGCTCGGCCATGGCTCACCAATCCCCTTGTTCTTTCCTAGTACGTCATCAAACGGTTGCGCTCGAATTGCGCTGCCAGGCGCACCGGTGCGTTCGGTGCCCCGTAGCCGTCGTAGCCGCCGCGGCGCTGCACGACCTCAAGGAACATCGAGCCCACGGTTTCGGTGTAGAAATGCAGGAATTCGCCGTGCTCGTCGCGGTCGTAAAGCAGGTTCAGTTCCTGCAAGTGCGCCAGCGTGGCCCCATCCAGCCCGAACCGTGCCGCCAGGTCCTCATAATAGTTGTTCGGCACGGCCAGGAACTCCATGCCCGCCGCCACCGCGCGGCGGGCCAGGGCGATGATGTCATCGGTGTGCACCGCAATGTGCTCGGGATAGCCCGGGGCGCTCTCGCGGGTGTCCTCAAGCCCGTGCGGGACGATGTTCAGCGCCAGGCGCACTGCGCCGTCTTCGGTGCGCAACACCTGGGAGCGGACCAGGCCCATGGGGCTGGGGACCTCGGTGCCGGGACGGGCCGAAAGGTTCAGCGTGGAGGTGTAGAAGAGGACCGATTCGTCAAAGGCCTGCCAGGGCTGGGCCAGGTTGATGTGGTCGATGCCGGTGATGCCCCCGGTGTCCGCGGGCTTGGTGCCGTCGCCGAATTCGGCGGCCCAGGCCGGCTCGTTGGCAGTGGTCCCGAAGAACACCTCGGTGGCATCGGGTGCCGTGATGCCGTGCAGGGGCTGCTCGCCAGCGGTGTGGTGGCGCGGGACGGCGGGTGCCTTCAGCGCGGTGGCGCGCATCGTGCCCAGGGCCGCGTCGGGGACCTGGATGCCGAAGCCGGAGACCTCCGCGGTGATCCCGCGGCTGCGCTGGGTGTTGATGATGATCCGCGCGTCCCCTGCACTCCACAGCGTGACAGGCTTGCGGCGGTGCTGGCCGCGGAAGGCGAATCCCAGCTGGGCCAGCATCCCCGCAACCGCTTCCGGGTCCTCGGTGCGGATCTCCGCGTAGTCGAAGCCGGAGGCTATCTGGGCCCCTGGCAGGGCGGAGAGCCCCAGCGGGTAGTCCTGCGCCCCGGCACCCAGGTGCGCGGCGGTCTTGTCCTGCAGCCAGATCAGCGAGCGCATCCCGTCCACGGCGGTGCGCTCGACGTTGGACTGGCGGAAGACGTCGTTGAAGATCTCCAGAGAGACGATCCCGTCATAGCCGGAACGGACCAGGTGCCCCATGAAGGCATCGAGCTCGAAGCCGCCCTCGCCGGGGAACACCCGGTAGTGCCGGGACCAGGAGAGCACGTCCATGGACAGCACCGGGGCGTCGGCCAGCTGCACGAAGAAGATCTTTTCCGCCGGAATCTCCGCGATGCCCGCCGGGTCGTCCCCGCGCGAGAGGATGTGGAAGGAATCCAGGCAGAGCCCGACGTTGGGGTGGTCGACCAGTTCCACGATGCGCCAGGAGTGCATATAGGTGTTCACGAACTTGCCCCAGGCCAGGGCCTCGTAGGCGATCTTCACCCCGTGTTCGGCGGCGAGTTCGGCCAATTGGCGGATCTGCGCGGCGAAGAGCTCGTCGTCGTCGATGGTCGCGGTGCCCACGTTGGAGCACAGCAGCATGGTGTCGATGCCCAGCCGGTTCATGAGCCGGAACTTGGCCTCGGCGCGGGCCAGATTTGCCTCCAGGGTCGGTGCATCCACGCCCTCGAAGTCGCGGAAGGGCTGGAAGAGATCCAAGGTCAACCCGAGCCGGTTGGCCAGGGCGCGGACCTCCTCGGGGGACATGGGTGAGACGGTGAGGTCTTGTTCGAAGATCTCGATGCCGTCGAAGCCGGCCTTGGCGCAGGCGAGCATCTTCTGCTCGAGGGTGCCGGAGATGCAGACGGTGGCGATGGAGGTGCGCATTAGAGGCCCGCCTCCAGCATTTCGAGCAGGTGGTTGCGCATCCGGGAGGTGTCGGGCGTGATGCCTGTGATGATCCCAAAGGCGTCGACGGCCTGGCCCACGGCCATGTGCCCGCCGTCGAGGGTGCGGCAGCCCAGGGCCTGGGCGGCTCGGATCAGCTCGGTGTCCACCGGCCGGTAGACCACGTCGGCCACCCAGTGGTCGCCAGTGAGCCCGGCGATGTCCAGTGGCAGGCCGGGGTGGTGGTGCATGCCGATGGGGCTGGCGTTGAGTACGCCGTCCACGCGCGGCAGCAGGGCAGGGACCTGGTCGATGCCACAGGCCATGATGGTGCGGTCGGGGAATTGCATGGCCAGGGTTGCTGCGCGTTCGGCGGCGCGGGCGGTCTCGGGGTCCACCAGCAGCAGTTCCTTGACCCCGGAGTCCAGCAGTGCGTAGGCCACCGCTGAGCCGGCCCCGCCGACGCCCAGCTGCAGTACGGTGTTCAGCGTGGCTCCGGGCAGGCCGTTGGCCAATGCCCAGGAGAAGCCCGAGGCGTCGGTGTTGTGGCCGTGGAACTTTCCGTCGCGGATGATGACGGTATTGACCGCGCCAATGGCGCGGGCCTCGTCGCTGATTTCATCGAGGTGTTCGAGCACCAGCTGCTTGCAGGGGTGGGTGATGTTGAAGGCGTTGAATCCCAGCATGGCCCCGGCACGCAGCAGCTCTCCGACATCCGTGGCCTCCTTGCCGATGACGGCGAGGTCAATCGGGCGGTAGAGGTAGCGCAATCCGTGGGCGTCGGCCTCGGCCTCATGCATCGGCGGGGTCAGCGATTGTCTGACCCCGTCCCCGATCAGGCCTACAAGGTACGACTGCGTGGTGGTGCTCATGAGTGTTCCAGTCCTTGAGATTTTTCGCGTGAGGATTGTCTTGGATGTGATTTAGCTCTACTCTAATGGTTGTACGCAATTCGTACAACTGTACGCTTTGCGCACAACGAGCCGTTCAGCTCCCCCCACGATTCCCGTCATACCTAGGAGTACCCGATGCCAAACACCGATCACCCACCGGCGCAGTCCGCGCCCGGCACCGGGGGCAGGACGCCGGTCAAGGCCGCGCTTGCCAGCTTCATGGGCAGCGCCGTCGAATACTACGACTTCTTCATCTTCGGCTCCGCAGCCGCCCTGATCTTCCCGCACGTATTCTTCCCCGACGCGGGCGCCAACGCAGCGGTGATGTCCCTGGCGACCTTCGGGTTCGCCTACGTGGCACGCCCCGTCGGCGCCGTCATCCTGGGCCACTTCGGCGATCGCATCGGACGGCAAAAGGTCCTGATGTTCACCCTGGTCCTGATGGGTGTGGCGACCTTCATGATCGGCTGCCTGCCCACCTTCGACCAGGTTGGCTGGCTGGCCCCGATCCTTCTGGTGCTCGCGCGCCTGCTGCAGGGACTCTCGGCCGCCGGCGAGCAGGCGGGCGCCTCCTCGCTGACCCTGGAGCACGCGCCGGATGACCGCCGTTCCTTCTTCACCTCCTGGACGCTGACCGGCACCCAGGGCGGCCAGATCCTCGCCGCGCTGATCTTCATCCCCGTGGTCGCGATGCCGGACGAATTCAAGTACTCGATCGGCTGGCGCATCCCGTTCTGGCTCTCCGCGGTGGTAGTCATCGTCACCTTCTTCATCCGCCGCTCGCTGCACGAGACCCCGGAGTTCGAGGAAGCCAAGAAGAACAACGAGATTGCCAAGCTGCCCCTCGGCGTGCTGATCCGCTTCCACTGGCGCGACGTGCTGCGCGTGGTCTTCTGCGCCTTCATTGCCGCGGTGTCAACCGTCTATGGCACCCTGGCCATTTCCTATGGCAAGACCGTAGGGGACATGGATTCCTCGATCACCCTGTGGCTGGTGGTTGCCGGCAACGTCGGCGCCCTGTTCACCCAGCCGTTCTTCGGCAAGCTAGCGGACAAGATCGGCCGCAAGCCGGTGTTCATCTACGGAGCCCTGGCCTCGGCCGCGTTCATGCCGTTCTACCTGCGCTCCATGGAAACCAGTAACACCGTACTGCAGTTCGCGCTCTCGCTGCTGGTCTTCTCCTGCGCCTACGCCGCCGCCAACGCCGTCTGGCCGTCCTTCTACGCCGAGATGTTCTCCTCCCAGGTCCGTTTCTCCGGTCTGGCCATCGGCACCCAGCTCGGCTTCCTGATGGCAGGCTTCGCCCCGTCCATCGTCGCCGCCCTCGGCGGCCTGGAGCCAGGCGGCTGGGTGAAGATCAGCCTCTTCACCGTCGTGATCGCACTCATTGCCTCGGTCTCGGCACTGACCGCCAAGGAAACCTACAAGGTGCCCACGCACCTTTTGGGCCGCACCGCACACAAGGTGGAGAACGCTTCCGGCGCCCACGTGCAGTAGGCCGGCGCACCACGACCGAGGCCCCGGCGCATCTCCAGGACGGGAAGCGCCGGGGCCTTCGCGCGCCACGGCAACTTTCAGGAGCGCAGCACGGCCAGGGCGAAGGCTCGCTCGAGCCCAACGGCACGGCCCTTGTTGCCATTTTTCAGCACCGCCATCCGGAACGCCTTGGTGATGCTGACGTAGCGGTCGCCGAGCCGGTTGAAGTCCTTGTCCTCGATCCGGCGCCCGTCGCGGTGGACGTATTCCAGCAGGCGCATGCCCTCGTTGGTGCGCGCCTCGATGGTCTTCCGATCCGCGTCCCCTGCCCCGGAGGCGGCCATCAGCGCCAGCATGGTCGCGTCGTAGGTAACCTTGTCCCGGGCTGAATTCCTGGCCCGCTTGGCCAGGTGCGCCCACAGCTTGGCCGGGTCCTGGGCGGCGCGCAGCGCTGCGGGAGTGGCCACCAACTTCTTGCCCTGGGCCTTGAGCAGGCCGATGTCCATCAGCATTTCGCGGAAGTCCAGGATGCCGTGGAGATGGACCTCGGTCTTGCCGCCGAATTGTACGAAGTCCTCGTGTTCCCAGCCGATCCCCTCGATCACTTCCGGCAGCACGGACGGGGACAGGTAGCCTGCAGCGGTCAGCGGCAGTCCCGTACCGTCGCAGGCGTTGATCCACCAGAGGATCGATGCCATGGCGCGCGGTGCCTCCTCGGGCATCGGCGTGGTCGCCGGAGAGGCAAACACATCGATTCCCATGGCGTACAGGAACTCGGCCAGCATCAGGCGTCCGTACACCGGGAGGGTGGAAAGCCACTTGCCGGTCGCGGTCCCCTCCGGCATCCCGCCGAGCAGCAGGCGCACCCGCATGTTCGCCGCTCCCGCGTCGAAGGCCTCGGGGTCAACGGGAGTGAAGTAGCCGAAGTGGGCCCTGAACCAGTCCAGGATGTAGCTGCGGTCAGGGTCGGCGGAGGCGGCCTGGGCCAGCTTGAGCATCTCGTACCAGCCGCCCAGTCCCCCGCTGTCCTCCAGCGGAACGCGCAGTGCACCGTCGAGCACGCGGGCTTCGGGGTCCTCGGGGTCCAGGGCCCGGGAGGATTCCTCGGTGATGAGGTGCATCCAGCTGTCGCCGAGGTCGTATTCGTACCAGAGCGTGCCCCCGGAGCGGGCCAGCGCTTGGGTGAGGGTCGTGCCGGCTTCGTCCTCGCCTTCCAGCCCGTCCTCGATGCTGCCGGCCATCAGCCAGGTTGTCGGTTTCTCGCCTGCTGCAACCTGGCCGCGGATGAAGGGGTTGCTGTCCATATAGAGGTGCAGGTGCGAGTTGGTCCAACCCAGTGCACCTTGGAGGACCTCGTGGAAACGTTCCAATGTCATGGATCCGTCAACCTCGATGCGCCGCCAGATGGCTGGCTCCGAGCCGTGGAGTTCAATGTGCAGCGTGTGTTGGGTACGCAGGTTCTTCATCGTTCCAGTCTGGTGCACCAGGTACCGGTCGAGGTAAATCGGCACACCCGTCCGACACACAGCCCATCGAACTAATCGCGCCGAATCATCGAGTTCGCCTCGTCGTGGCGACATAATGTCATTCATGGACATCCCTCGCGGACCGCTGCTGCCCACAGGAGAAGGAACTGCGCACGTCGTTCGCTGTGAGCCGCCCGAAGCGCTGCGTGATCTCGTGGTCCATTACTGGCTCCCCACCTGGCAGATCCCGGCCGGGGCGATCCACGAACAGCGCATCCTTTCCTATCCGAGCTGCAACCTGGCCGTCGAGGACGGCATCGGGACGCTCTATGGGCCGGTGACGCAGTTGTCAATCAAGCGACTTTCGGGTGCTGGCCGCGCATTCGGGGTGCTGTTGCGACCGGGTACCGGCGCCCTGCTCAGCGCCGTGCCCATCTCGGAGCTGGTGGACGGCTCGATACCGGCCATCGATTGCGGACTGGACCGCGCCGAGTCCATCCAGGCCGCCCTTTACGCGGAGGGAACCACCGGGCAACGGCACCGGGCGGCCATCAAGATCTTCGAGGACTGGCTGGTGCGCAGACTCCCCGATGGATTGGATCAGGAAGGGCAGCTGCTGAACCGGATTTGCGCGGACATCGAGTCCACGCCGGGAATCCAGCGGGTCGCGCAGTTCTGTGAGCGCTCGCAGGTCGGCGAGCGCAGCCTGCAGCGACTGATGGCCTCACGCATGGGCATCACCCCGAAGTGGCTGTTGCAGCGCCACCGACTCCAGGAGGCAGCGGCGCTGATGGGCAGGGGCGCGGGCCCGGACCTGGCGCGCCTGGCCCATGCCCTGGGCTACGCGGACCAGGCGCATTTCACCCGGGATTTCGCCGCCGTCACCGGAATGAGCCCCGGCGAGTACGTGCGGCAGGTCCAGGCCAGTCCCGCCGGCAATTGATTCGCACAGACGCCTTTACTCGGTGCCCGTGGCGTTGAAGGTCTCCAGCCAGGTGCTGACCCGGCGTTCGGATTCCTCCCGGGATAGGTCCTCCACGCGGGTCATGACGTTCCAGCGCCGTCCGAATGGATCCGCCAGGGTGGCAAAGCGGTCCCCGGAGACAAAATTCGCGGGTTGCTCCACGGCGGTGGCGCCGCGTTCCACTCCTCGGGCAAAGACCGCATCCACGTCCTCGACGTACAGCCCGATGGAATTGTTGGTGTGCTGCGCATCGGCCGCAACCAGCCCGTAGCTCGGCTGCGGGTCCGAGAGCTGCAGGATGCCGTTGCCGAAATCGAGTTCCGCATGCGCGATGGTGGTGCTTCCGTCCTCCCGCGGGGCGCCGGGCATCACCGAGAGCACGGTGGCGCCAAAGACCTCGCAGTAGAACTCGATTGCCTCGTGTGCCGGGTCAACGACGATGAACGGTGTCAACGCCGTGTAGCCGCGGGGCACCCCGTTGGTCGTGTGCTTGCCGGTTGCTGCCGTGGTGGTTGGTTCCGTGGACATGATCGGTCGCCCTTCACTGGTGCGGATGGTTGGTCGTCATTCCATTGAACGCCTCGCGGTGGCCTTGGTCTTGGTCTTGAAGGAATCCGACAGGCCTCGGGCAGTCCCACACCCGGTTGCGGTTCGACACATCTTCGTGTTCCGGATCACCGACATGGAAGAATCCGATCAACTGCCCAACGAAGGACCTGTTCCATTGACCCTGATCCAACCGAGCCTCCAACGCACTGCCCGCGGCAACGCCGCCTGGATCGTGGTGGTTGTCGCCGGCATCACCGCCGCCCTGCATATCTGGAAACTGCCCGCGGCGCTTCCGAAGATCCAGGAGGATCTGGGCCTGTCCCTGCTGGCCGCCGGCGTGCTGCTGGGTGTTGTGCAGGTGGCCGGCATGGTCGGCGGCCTGGCGGTGTCGTTGTTGGCCGAGGTCATCGGCGAGCGCCGGACCCTGCTGTTGGGGCTGCTCTTCCTGAGTGCCGGTTCGATCTTTGGCGCCCTGTCGATCGGCGCGAACACCCTGTTGGCCTCCCGGGCGGTTGAAGGAGTCGGGTTCATTGTGGCCACCGTGGTGGGGCCCGGGTTGATCCGCCGCCATGCACCGTTCCGCCGAGTCAACATGGCCGTCGGCTGCTGGAGCGCCTACCAGGGCACCGCGACCTTCGTGGGCTTGATCTCCAGTGCCTATTTTCTGCGGGTCGGCACGTGGCAGGCGTGGTGGTGGGTCATGGCCGCAGTCAGCCTCGTGCCGATTCCGCTGGTGCTGCGCATGGTCCCGAAGGACCACCCCGCCGGTGCCGGAGGCGCCAAGGCCGCAGCCGGACGCATCGGCATCACCGCCCGTTCGCCCAAGGTGTGGATCGCCGGGGTGGTCTTCGGTTGCTACACCGTACAGTGGATGGCCGTGGTGGGTTTCCTGCCCACTCTCTACGGGGAAAGTGGCCTAAGCGGCACGCATGCCGGGGTCTTGTCCGCCGTTGTCGGCGGGCTCAACGGCGTCGGCGCCATCATCACCGGGATGCTGCTCCAGCGCGGCGCCCCGGCCCGCGCCCTGTTGTTCCTGTCCTTCGTGCTGATGGCCGGAGCCGGCCTGCTGACCTTTGCCGTTGACTGGTCGCCGGTTCCCGGCGGGCTGGCCTGGCAGGTCGCATGCGTCGGATTCTTTTCCTTTTCCGGTGCCATGATCCCGGCGACCATGACGCGGATGGCGGTGGATCTGGCTCCGGAGGGCGGTTCGGCCCCGGCGGCCATGGGATTGATGCAGCAGATCTACAACATCGGCAACTTCACCGGCCCGATGATCGTGGCATGGTTGGCCATGAGCACCGGCGGATGGTCCTCCACCTGGTGGATGACCTGTGGCTTCGCGGTCTTGGGCATCATCCTGTCCGCGGTCCTGGTCGGCCGCCGCGGGAGCATGCATTTCTCGCACGTCTAGAAACCGCGCAAACGCGCAGGCTTCCCATGCCGGCCAGTCGGCCTCCGGCACGATTGAAACCACCGGCTACCCCTTGACCGCGCCACCCATGAGCCCGGAGATGAACTGCTTCTGGAAGAGCAGGAAGACGATGAGCAGTGGCAGTGTTGCCAGCAGCGAGCCGAGCATCAGCCCCGAGTAGTCGACGCGGGACAGCCCCACCATGGTGTTAAGCGCGACGGGCAGCGTGTACTTCTCCTCGCTGTTGAGCATCAGCAGCGGCCAGATGAAGGAGTTCCACTGGCTGATGAAGGTGTAGATCACCAGGGCGGCAAGCTGCGGCCGGGCCACCGGCAGCACGATCCGGTAGAAAGTCTTGATCTCGCTGGCCCCGTCGATCCGCGCGGATTCAATGAGGCTGTCGGGGAAATCGAGGAAGGCCTGGCGCATCAGGAAGATGCCAAAAGCGTTGGCCAGAAACGGCAGGATGAGCGCCTGGAAGCTGTTGATCCACCCGACGCTGGCCATCATCTGGAACAGCGGCACCAGCAGCACCTGGCCGGGAATCATCATGGTCAGCAGCACCCCGCCGAGCATCAGGCCCCGCCCGCGGAAGCGGTACTTGGCCAGCCCGTACCCGCACATGGCACTGACGATGCAGGAGAAGACGGTGTAGAGGGTGGCCACCAGCACACTGTTGAGCATGACCCGCGCGAAGCCGGTCTCCGCCTGGAGCCGGGCCAGGTTGGTCCACAGCTCTCCCCCGGGCAGCAGGGGCATCGGCGTGGAGAAGATCTCCGCCGTCGTGTGGGTCGAAGCGATGACCATCCACAGGAACGGGACCAGGGACACCGCGGCGCCCAGGGCCAGCAGCACGTAGAGCGGGGAACGGCGCAGTGTCTGCATCACGATTTTTCCCTCATGATTCGGAATTGGACGACGGAGATGACGGCGATGATGGCCACGACCAGCCAGGCGATGGCCGAGGCATAGCCGAAGTCGAATTGCTGGAAGCCGACCTTGTAGAGGTACAGCACCGGGGTCAGGGTCGCATTGTTGGGTCCTCCCCCGGTCAGGATGAAGTTCTCGTCGAAGAGCTGCAGCGCGCCGATCGTCGAGGTGATGGAGCTGAATAGGATCACCGGGCGCAATTGCGGCACCACGATCTTGGAGAACACCGCCCAGCGGCCGGCCCCGTCGATCCGGGCGGCCTCGTACTGTTCCGCGGGGATCGCCTGCAGGCCTGCCAGGATGATGATCATGTTGTAGCCGGTCCAGCGCCAGGTGATGGAGGCGATCAGTGCCACCCGTGCCCAGCCCTCGGAGTTCAGCCAGTCGATCGGGTCCATCCCGATCAGTCCCAGCAGCTGGTTGGCCGCTCCCCCGTCGGTGGCCAGCATGACCCGGAAGACCAGCGAGTAGGCCACCAGCGTGGTGACCGCGGGCAGGAAGTAGATGGCCCGGAACCCGGTCCGGAAGCGCACCCAGCTCTGGTTCAGGATGTATGCCAGCCCGATGGCGATGCACACCATCAGCGGCACCTGGATCACCAGGATCAAGAAGACGTTGAACAGGCTTTGGGCCACCAGCGGATCCTCGAACAGGCGCCGGTACTGGGCCAGTCCCACCCAGCTGGTTTCCCCGCCGGATATCGATTGGAAGCTTTGGATAAACGAGGAAATCAACGGGTAGATGAAGAACAAGGCAAAGAGAGCGAACGCCGGAAGGATGAAGAAGTAGCCGGGACGATGGCGCCGGGCGGCCCGCCGGGCGGCCTGGCCGGCTGCCGCGCGTGCCGTGGAGCGGCCCTCCTTCGGTGCGGAGGGCCGCGTCAACGTGGTGGTCATGGTTACTGCGCGATCTTGCGGCCGGTGGCGGTGGCGATCTGGTCGGCGGCGGATTTCAGCTCTGCTGCCGGGTCGGCGCCGTTGAGCACGGCCGAGACCACGGCGTTGGCCACGATGTCCCCGGCCTTTGCGCTGTCTGCGTTGGTGTTGCCTGCAGGGATCTTGGCCGTCTGCTCGGCGAAGAGCTGGTAGACCTTCTCGCCTCCGAAGTACTCCTGCGGTTCGGCGAAGAGCGGGTCGCTGAATGCCGGCAGGTAGGACGGGAACAGGCCCTCGTCCTTCATCATCGAGACCTGGTTGTCCTTGTTGGCCAGCACGTACTTGACGAACGACCCGGCCAGTTCCGGGTTCTTTGCCTGTGTGGGAACGGCCAGCGTCGAGCCGCCGTTGTTGGAGGTGGTTCCGCCTCCGGGCGTAAACGCAGGCAGGGGCAGCACTCCATAGCTTCCGGAGAGCTCCGGCGCCTCCCCGGTCAGCGTGCCGATCCACCAGACGGCTTCGGGGTTGGTTGCCGACTTGCCGTCCTTGGCGGCCGTGACTTGTCCGTCCCAACCCTTGACGTTGTGCAGCAGGCCCTTGTCGTTCATGGTCTTCATCAAGGTCAGCGCTTGCACCGCCTCCGGTGAATTCAGGTCGATTTCGCCCGCTGCGTTGAAGGTGCCCTTGCCCTGTTGCTGGAGCAGCATGGCAAAGATCCCGCCGCCCGACAGATCGGTGGAGATCAGCGTGTGGCCGGTCTTCTGCTTGATGGTTTCACCGGCGGTCACCAGCTCGTCCCAGCTTTTGATCGCTGCCGGGTCGATGCCCACCTCGGCGAAGTAGTCGGTGCGAACGAATAATCCGACGGTTCCCGAGTCCCACGGTAGGGACAACAGGCGCCCGTCACTGTCCGAGGACGCCGCGATTTTCGACGGGTCGAAGTCCTTGGTGGCATTGTCGATCAGCGGCGCCAGGTCGGTGAACCCCTTGGGGAACTGAGTGACGTAGGCCGGCATCCGGTCGGTTTCGACGGTGATGACGTCGGGCAGTCCGCTGTTGGCCTGCAGGGAAACCGACATCTTGTCGTATGCATTGTCGTATCCGATGTCCACGACTTTGATGGTGGTGCCGGGGTGGTCGGCCGAATAGGAGGTGGCCAGTCGCTTCAGCGCCGTCGCGGCGACATCCCAGCTCCACACAGTGATTTCACCCGACACTTCCGCATCCGGCTTGAGAGTCGCACCCCCCTGCGCGGGGACTCCTCCACCGGCGCAGCCCGTCAGCAGGGCAAGGGCAATGGCTGGTACGGCCAACTTCATGGGTTTGAACATTTTGGAGCTCCTTGTCATTAGGAAGACCTCGTCTTTTGTCGAAACTGTACACAGTATTCAGAACATTTGGGATGGTTTTCAAACTTTTTCCATCAGACCCAAACAAAATGGCACGAACGGCCCTGCGCCCAGGCCTCCACGCGGCCTGGTGCGCACGCGTCAAGAGCCACCCCAAAAGCGCCATGGGTCACAATTGACTCTCACTTCGAATCCGCATAATGTGCACTGTATACAGAATTTCATCAAAGTTATCCCGCGCTACAAGCCTCAGGGCAAGCACCCGGGTCATGACAAAAGCAGGAGGCGACCTTCCATGCAAAATTCCACAGTTCACCCCTACATTCCCAATACGGTACCTTCGGTCATCGAGGAGATGCTCGCGGTCACCGGAGCAACCAGCATCGAGGATTTCTATGAAGACATTCCCCAAAGCCTGCGCGTCAAGGGCCTGTTGAACCTGCAGGAACCGTTCCTTGCCGAGGCAGAACTGGAAGAACACGTCACCGGGCTGTTGAACAAGAACCGCAGCACACGTGAGGTCACCAGCTTCCTGGGTGCCGGGGTCTACAACCACTACGTTCCGTCCGTCGTGGACGAAGTCATCAACCGCAGCGAGTTCCTCACCGCGTATGCCGGCGAGCCCTACGAGGACCACGGCCGCTTCCAGGCGTTGTTCGAGTACACGTCCATGATGGGCGAAATGCTCAACATGGACGTGGTCAACGTGCCGACATACGACGGCATGCAGGCCACGGCCACGGCATTGGCCATGGCCGGGCGCATCACCGGACGTTCGAAAATCATCGTTGCCTCGGATGTGAACCCGGATCTCCTTTCAAAGGTCACCGACTACGTGCGCAGCCACACCGAGTTCGTCTTCGTGCGCACCGTCAATGGCATGGTCGACACCGCTGCCCTGGCAGCACAGGTCGATGCCGCCACCTCGGCCGTCTGGATCCAGACCCCAAGCTTCCACGGAGTGCTGGAAACCTCCGGCCAGGTGATCGCCGAGTTGGCGCACGAGTTCGGTGCGCTGCTAGTCGTGGGCACCGACCCGATCGCCTACGGAAGCCTCACTCCCCCGGCGGACTGGGGAGCCGACATCGTCTGCGGCGACATCCAGTCACTGGGCATCCACCAGTGGTTCGGCGGCGGACGCGGCGGCTTCATCGCGGTTCACGACGACCCGAAGTTCATCATGGAGATGCCCTCGCGCCTCTTCGGCCTGGCCAGCACCTCGGTCGAGGGCGAGTACGGCTTCGGCGATGTTGCCTGGGACCGCACCTCCTTCGCGCTGCGCGAAGAAGGCAAGGAATGGGTGGGTACCGCTGCGGCACTCTGGGGCATCGCAGCCGGCGTCTACCTCGCGTCGATGGGCCCGACCGGCATGTCGGATCTGGGCAACACCGTCCTGGCACGCACCGCCTACGCCCAGCAGCAGCTAGCCGCCATCGACGGAGTTGCACTGGGAGATTCGGCCGCACACTTCCGCGAATTCGTGCTTGACCTCTCGGCCTCCGGCAAGACCGCCGCCGAGGTCGTCACGGCCCTGCGCGCACGCGACATCGAGCCGGGCGTCGTTATCGGCGAGCACGGACTGCTGGTCTGCGTCACCGAACGCCTCACGACGGCACACATCGACACCCTGGCATCAGCCCTCACCGATTTCCTGAAGGAGAAGTAACCATGGCCCTTCCAGTCAGCCCCAAGCCAGCCCACCGCCGGTTCCACCAGGCCCGTTGGGATGAGCCGATCATCTTCGAACTCAGCACCCCGGGCGAGCGCGGCATCCTGGTGTCGCAGCCCGAACCCGAAGCAGTCAAAGCCCTGGGCGGCATCGAGAACAAGCTGACTTCCCTGCGCCGCTCCAGCGCCCCGGCGCTTCCCGAGCTGGCCCAGATGCGCGTGGTCCGCCACTACCTGCGCATCAGCCAGGAGAACCTGGGTGCCGACTTCAACGTGGACATCGGGCAGGGAACCTGCACGATGAAGTACAGCCCCAAGGTCAACGAAACGATCATCCGCACTCCGAAGCTTTCCGAATTGCACCCGATGCAGGACGAAGCCTCGTTGCAGGGAGTGCTGGAGATCTTCTGGCGCACCGAGCAGGCGATTGCCGAGATCTCCGGCATGCACTCGGTGAGCCTGCAGACCCAGGGCGGCTCCGCCGCGATCTGGGCCAACATCTCGATGATCCGTGCCTTCCACGAATCCAACGGCGAGGGCGCGGTGCGCGACGAGGTCATCACCACGATCTTCTCCCACCCGTCCAACGCGGCCTGCGCCAAGGCAGCCGGCTACAAGGTCATCACCCTGATGCCCGATGCCAACGGCTACCCGGACATCGAGGCACTGCGAGCCACGGTTTCCCCGCGCACAGCTGCCCTGATGATCACCAACCCCGAAGACACCGGGATCTACAACGACAAGATCCGTGAATTCGTGCAGATCGTCCACGATGCCGGCGGCCTGGCATCCTACGACCAGGCCAACGCCAACGGGATCCTGGGCATCACCCGCGCCTCGGATGCAGGGTTCGACCTGTGCCACTTCAACCTGCACAAGACCTTCTCCACGCCGCACGCCAGCGGCGGCCCGGGTGCCGGCGCCAGCGCCGTCTCGGAGCGGCTTGCCCCGTTCCTGCCCAACCCGCGCATTGAAAAGACCGATGCGGGTTTCACCGTGAACTACGGCGGCGAGAAGTCCATCGGCAAGGTCGCCCCGTTCTTCGGTGTCGCCCCCAACGTGGTTCGCGCCTACGCGTGGATCATGGCGCTGGGCGCCTCCGGCCTGCGCCAGGTCGCGGAAATCGCCGTGCTGAACAACAATTACCTGCTGGCCCTGGTCCGCCAAATCCCGGGCGCCAGCGCACCGTACGCGACGGGCAAGCACCGCATTGAGCAAGTTCGTTACTCGTGGCAGGGATTGTTCGAGGACACCGGCATCAGCTCAGAGGAAATCGGCATCCGCATGAGCGACTACGGCATGCACTACTGGACGAGCCACCACCCGTATCTGGTGCCCCAGCCGTTCACGCTGGAACCGACCGAATCTTACTCCAAGACCGAAATCGACGAGTACGTCGCGGTGCTGGCCCAGGTTGCCGCGGAGGCCCGGGAGAACCCGGAGCTGGTGCGGTCGGCTCCGCACAACCAAACCGTGCACCAGATCGACCACGATGACCTGGACGATCCGGAGCGCTGGGCCATCACCTGGCGTTCGTACCAGAAGAAGTACTTCAGCGGCGCCGTGGCACGGGTCGCCGCCGAGCCGGTTTCGGTGGGCTAACCAGACGGATCGGTAACCGTTGGGGGCTGTCGCCGGGGTGACCGGCGGCAGCCCCTTTGGCATGCCCGCTTCTTCAATCACGTCCTCGAAGCGGACGGCAGGTGCCGCCCGACCCGGCGGGCAGTATGGCGCGTCGGACCGTCTCCTATTGCGGTTCCCAGACGGCCAGGACGCGGCGCAGCCGCGGATCATCATCCGGACGCATGTCCGCCAACGCAGCCTGCCGGATCAGGACCTGCTCCCCGGGCACCAGGCGTGTTCCTGCATGGGTGACGTGCGGGCGGTAATTCGGGCCGTTGTGCCGCGCACCGGGCAGGTCGGCCTGCGGCCCCAGCGCCTCCGGCGCGGCGGTATGGAACCGTTGCAGGGCCGGCTCCGGCTCCACCAGCGAGACCGGCACTGACCCGTTGCGGCCGAACTGCGCGTCCGGCCCGATGCGCACCCCGAAGCCCAGCCGCGCCGGCACCACCATGTCTAGCCGGGCGCGCACGACGTCGACGGTTTCCCGGATGTCGAAGCGCCAACGTGATGTGCAGCGGCCAGCTCGACCGGGGGAAGACCATGCGGGCCTGTACAGGGACCGCAAAGGCAACGAGAACATAAACGCCCATGGTTCATAGATAGGCTCACGACCCGGGCAGGCCCACTGCCCCGGCCCCGCGCTTCGGGAATGACAGCCGTCGGGGCGGACCGGATCATTGCCGCCGAGGTTTCGCCCCGGTCCGAGCGCCGAAAGGGGGTGGTGCCAGGCAAACCTCGAGGCGGCACGCGGAATCCCGTCGCGCGAAGCCGGGGGGCTCGCACGACGGGAATCCGCATTGCGTTCTGCGGGGGTTAGGCGATGCCTCCGCCGTCGACCACCAGTGCCGATCCGGTGACGTAGCTGCTGGCATCGCTGGCCAGCCAGACGACGGCCTCGGCGATTTCCTCCGGGGTGCCCATGCGCTTGAGCGGGCGGTCGTTGGATTCCTCGAGGAAGGCGGCTTCGGCCTGGGAAAGCTGCCGTGCCTCCTCGCGGAGCATCGGGGTGTTGGTGTCTCCGGGGTTGACCGAGTTGACGCGGATGTTGTCAGGTCCGTGGTCGATGGCCAGGGCGCGGGTCATGTTGACCACGGCGGCCTTGGAGGTGCAGTAGGACAGCGCGTCTCCCCCGCCCTTGAGGCCCCACCCGGAACCGGTGTTGACGATCGCTCCGCCGCCTGCCTCGATCATCAACGGGACAACGTGCTTGCAGAGCAGGAAAGGTCCGCGCACATTCACGGCCATGACCTGGTCCCACTCTTCAAGGGTGGTGTCGATGACATTGGCGCGGCGGATGATGCCGGCGTTGTTGAACAGCACATTGATGGTCCCGAACTCGGCCGCGGCGGCTGCAACTCCGCGTTTCACGTCCTCCTCCGATGCCACGTTGACCGACAGGCCCAGCGCCTTCACGCCCAGGGCACCAACCTCTGCCGCAACTTTCAGGGCTGCTTCCTCGTTGATGTCAAAGATGGCGACGTTGGCGCCTTCGGCGGCCATGGCCAGTGCGGTGGCCCGGCCGATGCCCGATCCGCCGCCGGTGATGATGGCTGACTTGTCCTTCAAACGCATGAACTGCTCCTTGGTGTGATTAAGCGGAAACCAGGCCATCAGCGGTGTTGCTGATGGGGTAGATTATTTCGGCATTCGGTCCCGTAAAGACCTTGGCAAAGCCACACAGGGTGGCATCAATCTCGGGATGACCCGAATCAACCCAGAGCGGTCGCCCGCCCAGGGAGATGATTTTGGAGGGCGTGGCCACGATTTTCAGTTCGCTGCGCCGCAGCAGGCGGTGGTCGATCTGTTGGTTGCCGCGCCCGATGACGAATCCCTGCTGCCCCAGCGGGGTGACCACCACTGTGGCACCACAGTCAGAGATCAGGGTGTTGAGCGAATCCGCGTCCACGTCCCGGGCCACGAGTTGGCCGTTGCGCACCACGTCCACGCCCAGGCGGGTCAGCTCAAAGCCCAAGGCCCGGCCGATGGCCAAGGTGGTTCCGCCCGGGCCAAGCACGTAATGGCGATCGGGAAGCATGCTGGCGGCAAAGGCCCTCCCGAGCGACTCGACGGCGTTGGCGTCGGACGCCGGGCTGGCCGCCTTTCGCGGCTGGAGACGGCGGGAATCCTCCGGCACGCGCAGCGCACCATAAAGGCTGGGAGTCGCCACGCCGCGACGTAGTTCGTCCTCGTCGATGTCCACCACTTCACGCACAACGGTTGGCCGGTCACTGGAGGAAAGCCATCCAGCCGCCAACAACCCGGTCTCGGTGGGGGTCAATCCAAAGACGGCCGAATAGATCTTCACCCCGGCCGGGATGCCCAAGACCGGGACTGCGAAACCGACAGCGTCAATGACATCACGTGCAGTCCCGTCGCCTCCGGCGAAAAGCAGGAGGTCCACCTCGGCCTGCACCATGCGACGGGCAATCATCTTTGTATCGGAAGAAGTCGTGGCTCCGGGATGCGCCTTGCCGGCCGCAACGGCCTCATGGGCGATGTGGGAACCCAACGCGTCGGCACCCATGTCGGCCGCGCCTGCCAGTATCCGTAGGGGGATTCCTGATCCCGCCAGGGAGTCACTCAGGCGTTGAATCGCCAGACGGGCGCGGTCCGAAGCCACGGAATCAAGGCCTGCCGCCCGCGCTAGATCGCGGATATCTGCAGCGTCGCTTCCCTTTTGAGCGGTGGGCCCACCGAGTCCCGCCACGGGGTTGACGATCAATCCGATACATACGCTCACTTGAGGACTTCCTCTCACATTTCTGTATACAGTATACTGAGTCCAGCTCCGAGTACAATAAGTCTCTCGGGAACCGCACGTCATCAACCTAGAATCGGGGAGCGGCAGTGGCCATCCAACGTCAATCGCTACGCGAACAGATAGAAACCGAAATCATGAACCGCGTAGGCGCGGGTGAGTTCGACATGGGCGAGAGCATCAACGAAGTAACCCTCTCCGCCGATCTCGGTGTCAGCCGAACCCCGTTGCGGGAGGCGCTCATCTCACTCGCCCAGCAGGGCGTCATTACACGCGTTTCCGGCAAGGGCTTCCGATGGGCTCCGATTAGCGAACGGGATTTCACGGAGGCGGTGCAGATCATTGCGGCACTCGAATGCCTGGCACTGGACCTCAGCCCGGCATCGGAATTGTTCGCCATCGCACCGAAGATCCTCAGTCTGGCCAACTCCTTCACCGCCACGGAAGCGCCGGCACATGAGGTTGACAGCCACGACGACACCTTCCACGAACTGTTGACCTCAAAGTGCCCCAACCGGCGCCTGCTTGAGACCATCGCCTCGCACAAGGTTGCGTTGCGGCGCTATGAGAAGTTCTTCGTCAGCGCCACCGACCGCATCGAACGCGCGGCATCCGAACACTCGGCCATCGCACAGGCCCTCATCAACGAAGACCTCCCCGCAGCACGGGCGGCCCTCAGCGCCAACTGGCTCAACAGCACCTCGCGCATCGCCAAGGCATTGGCCAACAAGGAAAGCGCCAAGATAGCCAGCTAAGGCGGCGCATGGCCGAGCCGCGCCAACATTCCGCCCTCCTCCATGGGATGGAATGTGGGCGCGGCCTTGTCTTGCCCCAGGTCAGACCAATCAGGGATCGCGCAACACTCGACGCACCCCCACCAGGCCCACCATTCCACCGCCTGATAAATGAATGGCAAATTACCTTGAATGCCATCTGTATGCGGTATACAGTACAACGTATTCGATGCACAGACGCTTCGGATGGCGAATATTCACCGCATGATGGGGGCCTTGCATGAAGTTCACGGTGTACGAGAATGCCGCATTCCACACCTTTGACCCGATGAACCCCACGGCGAGCGCCCTTGTCACAGGTGGGGGGCGGATCCGCTTTCTGGGAACCGTGGGCGAGGCCCGCGAATTTGCCCCGCAGGCACAACGCATCGACCTGGGCGGGGCTCACGCGATGCCAGGACTCGCGGACAGCCACATCCACACCGCCCAACTGGCATTGCGCCAAGCGGAAGTCGACCTCTCCCCCGCCACCACATGTTCCGGGGTCGTCGCACTGGTCGCGGAACGCATCGCACAACTCGAACCCGGCGACAGCACCAGTTGGATCTTCGGTGGACGCTGGAACCACCGCAGCTGGACGCACCAGGACCTCCCCGACCGCAGGGAACTCGACGCCGTCACCGGAACACACCCAACCGCATTGCACCACGCGGACCTGCACACGTACTGGTTGAACTCCGCGGCACTGGGATATCTGGGCATCGACGCAGCAACTCCCGATCCGGTCGGCGGGACCATAGTCCGCGACGCGTCAGGTTCCGCGACAGGCATCCTGCTGGAGGCAGCTGGTTTCAACGTCGGTCGCGCCCTGGAGGAAGTCACTCGGGACGACCTGGCAACGCTGCTGCCATCCACGCTGCGCGCCCTGGTCCGCCAGGGCATCACCTCCATCCACGACATTGACGGCATGGATGCCTGGGAGGCCTTCTCGGGCCTTCACGAACGGCGCGAACTGCCCCTGCGGGTCAACAAGATCATGCCCGTTGCGGTGCTGGACCAGATCATCGAACAGGGCGTGCGCACCGGACAGGGCGATGAGTGGCTGCGCCGTGGAGGCGTGAAGATCTTTTCCGACGGCTCCCTGTCATCCGGCACTTGCCTCATGCACGCACCCTACGGTCATTCGCGCTCCGAGGGCCTGGCCGTTACGGCACCGGAGGAGCTGAACCGCCTGGTCAAGCTAGCCAACCACAACGGATTGGCAGCCGCGGTCCACGCCATTGGCGATCGCGCGGTCTCCAACGCCCTGGATGCCTTTGAACAGGCGGCGGGAAACTACCCCTCGATGCCGGCCGGTTCCAACAGGATCGAGCACGTCCAACACATCGCCCGCCGCGATCTGCCCCGGCTCGCCGCCAGCGGCGCGCTGGCCTGCATGCAACCGGCTTCATGCACCTCGGACATCGAGCTGGTCGATTCCCTGCTCGGCGAGCACGATGTGCTCTCCTATGCCTGGGCCAGCATCCTGAACGCGGGCGGGGCCGTGTCCTTCAGTTCCGATGCACCGGTCGAGGGAACCAATCCCTTCCACGGCCTCCATGCCGGAACCACCCGCCAACGTCCGGACGGCTTCCCGTCCGGGGGCTGGCAGCCCCAGGAAATCCTCACTCGTTCCCAGGCCCTGCATGCAGCGGCAACCTCGCATACCCGGGCCACCGGCGAACAAAAGCTCAAGGGAACCCTTGAAGCCGGCAAGCTTGCCGATTTCATCGTCGTGGACCGCGATCCGGTTTCCTGCCCGCCCCTGGAGCTTCACTCAACCTACACATTGCTGACAGTCATCGACGGCCGCATCCACTGGTCCGACTAACTCAAGGAGAAACCCATGAAGTCCTTCAAACGAGGAATGTTTTTCGCTGCCGTACTCACCCTGGGCTCCGCGGCCCTGACCGGCTGCGGCGGCGAGTCCCTGGCCGAAACGCCCTCGGCCGCCGGTTCCGCCGGGGCAGGCGCCTTCAAGAACGAGGCGCCGGCCGGCGATCTCGCGGCCGCCCAGATCGCGGCCATCGGCGTCGATACCGATCTTGCCGCCCGGGTCCCCGCCGCCATCAAGGCCGGAGGCCTGAAGATTGCTGCGGCCGAGGGCTACCCGCCCATGGAAATGTTCGACACCGACGGCAAAACCATGGTCGGCGTGGACATGTCGCTGGCCCGAGCCATGGGCAATCTGCTGGGAGTCGAGGCCAAGATCAGCAACTCGGATGTATCGGGGATGATGCCCGGTGTCGTCTCGGGCCGCTTCGACGTGTTGATGTCAGGCTTCAACGACACCGCCGAACGTCGTGAAAAGGTCGCCTTCGTCGACTACGCCAAGTCCTCGGGTTCGATCATGGTCGCCAAGGGCAACCCGGAGGGCATCACGTCCCCCGCCGATCTTTGTGGCGAGACCATGGCCGTGCTCGACAACGGCTACTACATGCAGCTGGCCGAGCAGTTCAGCAAGGACTGCCAGGCCAAGAACGAGAAGGCAATCAAGGTCTTGGGCTTCGCCAACGACCCCGAGGCCCTGCTGCAGGTGCAAAACGGCCGCGCCGTCGCCGGCCTGAACGACTACCCGGTGGCGGTGTTCCGCGCTAAGGAATCCAACGGGGCATTGGAGGCCATCGAGATCCCGGGCAGCTCCCTGTTCGGCATCGCCATCGACCCCAAAAACGAGGAGCTGGTGAAGCTGGTCCAGGACACCATGAACAAGCTCATCGCCGACGGCACCTACACCGAGATCCTCGGCGCCTGGGGGCTGGACCAGATGGCGCTTCCCGAGGCCACCGTCAACCAGGGCAAGTAAGCCGTGGTCCAGGAACACGTTTCTGCACCTCCGAGGCGGGTGGAACAACCCGAAACGTCAAACACCGTAAGGCTGCGCCATCCGGGCCGCATCCTTGTGGCGTTGCTGTGCATTGCCGCCATCTCCTGGTTCGTCTGGGTGTTGGGCACCAATGACCACATCAGCTGGAAGGACGTCCTGTACTACCTGACTTTTCCGAAGATCCTGGACGGCGTGCTCGTCACCATCCAGCTCTCCATCCTGGCCACGATCATGGGCCTGGCCATTGGGGTGGCGCTGGCCATCATGAAGCTCTCGGCCAACCCCGTTGCCGTGTGGATCAGCAACCTCTATATCTGGTTCTTCCGCGGCACCCCGGTGCTGGTGCAGTTGATCTTCTGGTTCAATCTTGCCTTCCTGTTCCCGCAACTGGTCATCAAGGTTCCGTTCACGAGCATCGGCTATATGTGGGACACCAACGTGGTCATGACCGGCTTCACCGCCGCAATGCTGGGCCTGGGCCTGAACCTGGGCGCCTACGCGGCGGAAACCGTGCGCGCCGGCATCCAGGCGGTGGATCCGGGGCAGGCCGAGGCCGCCGCCTCCATCGGCATGACCCCGTTCAAGCGGATGTGGGTCGTCGTGCTGCCGCAGGCCACGCGCATCATCATCCCGCCGATCGGCAATGAATTCATTTCGATGCTCAAAACCACCTCGCTTGTATACGTGGTCGCGGGCAACGACCTGATGACCAACGCCAGCCAGATCTACAAGCAAAACGGAAAGATCATGGAACTGCTGATCGTTGCCAGCATTTGGTACATGGCCATGACCGTCATCGCCACGTACTTCCAAAGCAAGCTTGAAAAGAAGTTCGGCACGGCCGATCGACCCATCACCGGCAAGCGCCAGAAGTTCTCCAAACCGTTCATTTCCCGCAACAATCTGGCCTTGCTCGGCCAGCGTCTTCGCACCGAACCGCTAAGGAGCACTCCATGAGCAGCATGGCACCCCCAACCTTGGAGACCGAAACCGTTAGGGGACTTCCCCTGGTCATGGCAGAGCGGGTCACCAAGAACTTTGGCAGCCACCAGGTGCTCTCCGGCATTGACTTCTCGGTCGAGGCTGGAGAAGTCGCCTGCATCATCGGCCCCTCGGGCTCGGGCAAATCCACGTTTCTGCGCTGTCTCAACGCACTGGAAAAAGCCAACGGCGGCCGCATCAGGATCGACGGCAAGGATGTTGGATACAACTACCGCAAAGGCAAGTTCCACGAATGGAATTCCGCCGAGTTCGCGAAGTTCCGCCTCAATGTCGGCATGGTCTTTCAACGCTTCAATCTCTTTGCCAACATGACGGCACTGGAAAACGTGGCCTGCGGCCCCGCCCGGGTCAAGGGTGAGCCCAAGAAACTCGCCCTTGCCCGAGCCGAGGAACTCCTGGACCGTGTAGGCCTTGCTGGACACGGCCACAAATACCCCATGAAGCTCTCCGGGGGCCAGCAGCAACGCGTCGCCATCGCCCGTTCCCTCGCCATGGACCCACAAGTGATGCTGTTCGACGAACCGACCTCGGCGTTGGACCCGGAGCTCGTCGACGAAGTGCTGGAGGTCATGAAGTCCCTGGCCCTCGGTGGCATGACCATGGTGCTGGTAACCCACGAAATCGGGTTCGCCCGCGAGGTCGCCGATTCGCTGGCCTTCATCGACGGAGGCCTTGTGGTGGAAAAGGGAAACCCCCGCGAGCTCATTGCCAACCCGCAACACGAAAGGACCCAGCAGTTCCTCTCGAAGGTGCTGTGAGCGATCATGACTACATCCACAACAAACCAAAATCGGGTGGTCCTGGTGACAGGAGCTTCCTCCGGCATCGGGGCGGCCACCGCCCATCGCTTCGCGTCCGCCGGAGCGAGGGTCTTCAACCTGGACCGGCAGCCACCGGCGCACAGCACCGAGGACGTGAGCTGGCTTGAATGCGATGTCACGGATGCGGCCATGGTCCGCGCGGTGGTGGAGCAGATCGCCACCGAGGAAGGCCGGATCGATGCGGCAATTGCCAATGCGGGCATCAGCACCCGCCACGCATTCCTGGAGATGAAGCCGGTCGACATACGCCGGTTGCTGGAGATCAATCTCTTCGGCGTGATCAACCTCTGGCAATCCGCAGGCCGGGTGATGTTCGAAGCGGGGTCCGGGACCCTATTGGCCACTGCCTCCACGAATGGATCCGCGGGGTATCCCTGGTATGCGGACTACAACGCCTCCAAGGCAGGAGTCCTGGCACTATGCCGCAGTGTGGCGTTGGAGCTTGCCCCGCGGGTCCGCACCGCCTGCGTCAGCCCGGGCTACGTGCTGACCCCTATGCAGCGCAGCGAATATACGGATGACATGCTGGAAGAGGTGAACGAACGGATTCCGATGCGTCGGCACGCCGATCCGGCGGAGATTGCCGATGCGTTCTTCTTCCTGGCCTCGGATCAGGCACGGTTCATCACGGGGCAGCAGCTGGTCGTCGACGGCGGGGAACTGGCAGGCGGGACGGCCTCGTCATATCGGACCCAGTAGCCGCCAGACCGGACGATGACCGATGACGCTTTTGGGCGGCGCAGGCCCTGGGAACGACTCCCCTGAAATTGGGCCGGATGATCCGGTCCAATTTCAGGGGAGTTTTTCACGAAACCGGAGCACCGTTCGGCCGGAGACTTACAACGGGGTCCATTTTCAGTTTCGAACAAAACAACCCACCTACAAAGCGCCTCCGACAGGAGCGTTGCACTACGAGCTCCGCAATCCCCAGTCTTCATGCGATTATCTACGCACCGGTAGGTAATCGACTGGATCACTTCCGAACAGAAGCAAACAGCTCAAAACTTGACACGACACCCCTTCTGTACACAGAATACAGAGTATTGTTGTGGTGCTGCTCACGTTTTATCCGTGGCGCGGAGAACCCTACCGGGGCATCGGCAGTCGGCAAGTGCTCGTTTTCCATCGAAAGAGGTATTTGGCATGTGGCGTTCAAAGAACTTTACAAGAAGAGGCATCCTGGCCCTCGGCGCTGCCGCGGCTTCCGCCGCCGTGCTGACCGCGTGCAGCGGCAGTTCCGGCGCACCGGCACCGGCGGCCGGCGGAAACAGCTCCATCGTCTGGAGCACCTGGGGCACCCCGGAGGAACTCACCCGCTTCAACGAGTTCAACAAGCAGTTCATGGAACGCCACCCGGACATCAAGGTCAAGCTTCAGCCCGTGGCCAGCTACGGCGAGTACCACTCCAAGCTCCTGGCCCAGCTCACCAGCAAGACCGCACCCGACGTCTTCTACGTGGGCGATGACAAGCTCGGACAGTTCGTCAGCTCCAAGCGGCTCATGCCGCTGGATGAGATGATGGGCTCCGCCACCAGCAAGACCAAAAAGGAAGACTTCTTCCCCGGCACCTTCGGTGCAGCCCAGCAGGACGGCGTCACCTACGCGGCCCCGAACGACGTGAACAACGACGCCCTTTGGTACGACAAGAAGGTCCTGGCCACGGCCGGCATCACCGAGGACCCGGCGGCACTGGCCGCCGAGGGCAAGTGGACCACCGACAAGTACCTGGAAATGAACGACAAGATTGCTGCCGCAGGACTGACCGGCTCCATGTTCTGGAACTACTGGGCCACCCACTATGGCTGGATCTCCGCGCAGGGAGGCACGGCCTACGACGCCTCCGGCAAATTCGTTGGCAACTCTGATCCCAAGACCCTTGCAGCCGTTGAAACACTGGGCAAGTACTTCCAGGACAAGAAGTTCATCGCCGCAGACACCCTGCCCGATGGCGCCGGGGCAGACAGCAGGTTCGTGACCCACAAGGCCGGCTTTTTCGCCCAGGGTCGCTACACCATCGGCACCCTGAAGGGCGCCGGCGTCGAGGCCGACTACGACGTCGTCGACTGGCCGACCCCGGACGGCAAGCCCGCCCCGACAGGCATCGCAGCCTCCTACCTGGCCGTGAACGCCGACACCAAGCACAAGGATGCGGCGTTCACCTTCTGGACCGAATTCCTTAGCGCCGAAGGCCAGACGTTCCGCCTGACCGGCGGCGGCAATGCCGTCCCTTCCATCAAGGGCGCCGACGAGGTCGTTCTCGAGGACAGCTACCCGACCCACGCCCAGACCTTCCTGGACATGCGTGACATCGGCTTCGCCAACTACCCCGCCGAAGCCGCCGTCCCTGCCCTGTCCACCGACATTTCCGACCTGTTCCTCGATCTCTACGAGGGCAAGAACGACGCCCGCGGGACCCTTGACAAGGTTGCGGCACTGATCGAAGCGAAGACCGCCAAATGAGTGCCTCACTCGCGGAAAAGCCAACGCGGGTGAGCGACATGGCGACTCCCGCCACCGAACCGGGTTCCCTTCGCAAGGAGGCTTCCTGGCGCAAGCGCGACCGCGCCTGGGGCTATATCTTCATCGGCCCGCAGGTCATCGGCATGGTGCTGTTCGTGCTCATCCCGTTTGCCGCGAGCCTCGTGCTGGCCTTCGCGTCCTGGGACGGGCTGACGGACCTGACCTGGGTCGGATTCAAGAACTTCGCCGACCAGCTTCAAGACCCGCTGCTGCTGAAGTCGATTGTCAACACCCTGCTGCTGGCGGTCATCACCGTGCCCGTCGGCCTGGGCCTGGCGATCGTGATTGCTGTGGCACTGGAGAAACTCAAGACCAGGACCCTTTACCTGATCCTGTTCTTCGCTCCCGTGGTCACAAGCACCGTGGCCGTTGCCATGATCTGGCAGCAGATGTTCCGTTCCGACGGGATCTTCAGCGCCACCATCGGCAAGATGTTCGGCATCACCCCGCCGGACTGGCTGGGCGACCCGAAGCTGGCGCTGCTCGCAGTATGCATCGTCTCGGTCTGGTCCTCGCTGGGCCTGAACGTAGTCATCTTCATGGCGGGACTGCAGAACATCTCCCCCTCGGTCATCGAGGCGGCCCGGATCGACGGGGCAGGCGCCTTCAAGCTGTTCACGCAGATCCGCCTGCCCCTGCTCTCCCCGATCATCTTCTTCTCCTCGATCGTGGCGTTCATTTCCTCGATGCAGACCTTTGACACGGTTTTCATCCTGACCCAGAACGCCGGACCCGACAACGCCACCCGCACCATCGTTTACCACATCTACGACCTGGGCTTCGGGCGCTTTCAGTTCGGACCCTCCAGCGCCGCGGCAGTCATTCTGCTGGTCATGACGCTGCTCATCACCGCCATCCAATTCGCCGCGCAGAAGAAGTTCGTTCACTACGAGGATGATGCAGCATGAGCACCCTGGATTTCGACACCAAGCCCTCCCTCGCGCAGCCTGGCAAGCAGCAGCTCCGCAAGGAGAAGCTGGCCTCCCTGGGCCTGTCATCGGCGCTGCACCTGGTGCTCATCATCGCCGGGCTGGCCATGGTCTTCCCGTTCCTGTGGATGGTCGTCACCTCGCTCAAGGGGCTGCCGCAGCTACTGCAGGATCCGCTGAGCTTCTGGCCTGCACCCTGGACATTCTCCAATTTCGCCGACGCCTGGAATGCCGTCCCGTTCGGACAGGCCTACCTCAACAGCCTCTACATCGCGGTCTTGTCGATCCTCGGGACCCTGGTCACCGCCTCGATGGCCGGCTACGCGTTCGCCCGGATCAAGTTCCGCGGTTCCAAGGCCATCTTTGTCGTCTTCCTTGCCACGCAGATGATTCCCGCACAGGTCACCCTGGTGCCGTTCTACCTGCTCATGAGCAAGATGGGGTGGGTCGACTCCCACCTGGCGCTGATCGTTCCGGCGATGATGGTCAACCCCTTTGCGGTTTTCCTGATGCGCCAGTTCGTCCTGGCCCTGCCCAAGGAGCTCGAGGAGGCCGCAGTCATCGACGGGGCCAGCCGCTGGCGCATCTTCTGGAGCGTCATCCTGCCCAATCTCAAGCCGGGCCTCGGCGTGCTGGTGATCATCACCGCGCTCAGTGTGTGGAACAGCTTCCTGTTCCCGCTCGTGCTCCTGAATTCCCCCGAGCTCTACACCGTGCCGTTGTTGTTGGCCAGTTTCACCGGCCAGTTCGGCTCGGTCAACTACGGGATGGTCATGGCCGCATCGGCCATCGCCACCATCCCGATCCTGATCGCCTTTGTCATCGGCCAGCGCCGCATCCTGAACAGCATGGCCGCATCCGGCCTGGGAGGAAAATAGCCCATGTCACTGCCAACCGGCACGCCAATGGCCATCGGAGCCCGCGAACACCTCGAGGCGGCCGGAACCCACTTGGATCTCATCCAGGCCCCGTTCACCCTGCCACGTTCGCGGTTGATCCTCTTCGCGCAGAGCGATGGCCTGCGCGTATGCACTTCCGAGTACGAAAAACGACTCCAGGACTGCGTGGTCTTCGAAAGCCTCCGGGTGCTCGACGCCCGCGGCATCGCGCTGTCGGTCACCCGGGTGCTGCCCCATGTGATCGAGTTCGGTAATGGCGCCATCACGCTGACCTTCTCCGGCGCCTCGGGCCTGAGCATCGGGCATGGTTCGGTCCGTGCCGGCTCGACCTCGATCCATTGGGAGACCACCGACGGCCTGACGCATTCAATGGCTGTTGGAGATGACCCGACCGATTCAATCCTCTTTGCCATCGATTCCGACCGCCGGGCCGAGGCGCGGCGCTCCGGCCACCATGAAACGCACGTGGCCGCGACCGAAGGAATATGGCTTCAGTGGTTTGCCAAGTGCCCGCCGGTCCGCGAGGACCTGCGGGACATGGTTGCCTTCTGCTGGTGGGTGCTGGGTGCCAACATCGTGGAGATGCCGTCGCTTGGTTCGGCCCGCGCGGTGGTTCCCTCGAAGATCGGCTACGTGGGATTGTGGCAATGGGATGCGTATTTCATCGCCGTGGGACTGCGCCATGGCGATCCCGAACTGGCCCGCGAACAACTTTCCCTGGCTTTCGGCTTCCCCGGAGCCGACGGTCAACTGCCGGATGTGGTCCATGAACTCGGTATCCTGGCCAACAGCGACGACCTGCCGGCTTCCGACCGTGAAACCCTGCGCCGTGCTGGGTCCTCGATTGCCGACCCCACGGCCCCGGTGCCGCTGACCAAGCCGCCGCTGGGGGCGTGGGCCCTGCGCAAGGTCCTCGAGGTCCAGCCGGCGGCCGAGTTTGGCGGCGAGGCCTGGGTGGATGCGCACCTGGATACACTGCGCCGCTCGCAGGACTGGTGGTTTGCCGCATCGGACCTGGATGGAGACGGAATGCCCGAATACGGCCATCCGTATTCCTCGGGACTCGATGACAGCCCGATCTTCGACGGACCGCTTCCCACTACCTCTCCCGATCTGGGTGCCTATCTGGTGCTGCAGGACCAGGAGCTGGCGGGATTCGCCGAACGCCTGGGCCATGACGGGGCACAGGAACTGGCGCGGATCCACCGTGCCAGGGCCGCCCGCACCCAAGAACTGCTCTTGGGCATGTGGGACGAACGCACCGGGTTTTTCCACGCCCGGGCCGCAGGGGAAACGATGCCCAGCCATGCGGTGGTCAGCCTGATGCCGTTGCTGACAGGTTCGCTGCCCGAACCCGTCAAGGAGCGGATGCTCGGCGACCTTGACGACCCCGAAAAGTTCGGCACCCCGTGGTCCATTCCCACCGTCGCCGCCGACGATTCCGACTTCTCGGCCGAGCGCATGTGGCGCGGACCAGTATGGATCAATACCAACTCGCTGGTCATAGAGGGGCTGCTTAACTCGGGCGAGCCGGAACGCGCCCGCGCCTTGGCCGAGCAGACGGTGAAACTGGTCATCCATGGCGGCGGACCGCACGAGTACTTCAACCCTTCCACGGGCCAGAAGGCCAAGACGGCCACCACCGCGTTCGGCTGGTCCGCCGCGCTGTTCATCGACCTTGCGGTCCAGCTCTCGAATGACGAGAGTTGGTAGCTCCCTAAAGGGACCGACCACGACACCGCCAACCCGTCCCGGGTCGGCACTCCGGAGGGGATCCTATTTCCTCCGGGCAAATACCTGGCGGCACCTGCCGCCACAGAGAGGAACGGACATGCTCGAACCCCGGCCTATCCGGCTTGACGCCCTTGCCTACGGCGGGGACTACAACCCCGACCAGTGGTCGGAAGAGACCTGGCTGGAAGATGCCCGGCTGATGGTGGAGGCGGGAGTCAACATCGTCAGCCTTCCAGTCTTCTCCTGGCCGCAGCTGGAACCCACACCCGGCGTGTACAACTGGGGCTGGCTGGACCGGGTCATTGAGGTGCTCTGGGGCGCCGGCATCAAGATCGACCTGGCCACCGCCACGGCCACCCCGCCGTCCTGGCTCATTCGCCGGCACCCGGAGATGCTGCCCCACAACGTCCATGGCCAACGTCTGGAATTCGGCTCACGCCAGGCCTATTGCCCCAGCTCGCCGATCTGGCGCGAACACGTGGCCCGGATGACCAGGGCCATGGCCGAACGCTACGGCGACCACCCCGCGTTGGCCTTGTGGCACGTGTCCAACGAATACGGCGACCACGTTTCCCGTTGCTGGTGCCCCGCCTCCGCCGTGCATTTCAGGAGATGGCTGCTCCATCGCTACGGTACGCTCGATGGCTTGAACGAGGCCTGGGGCGTGGGCGTGTGGGGCCAGCGCTACACCCAGTGGGAACACATCGAACCGCCGCGGACCGCCACCGGCCCCATCAACCCGACCCAGCTGCTGGACTTCGAGCGCTTCTCCTCCGATGCGCTGCGCGAACTCTTCCAGGTGGAAATCGACGTGCTTCGCGAGGTCACCCCCGATGTTGCCGTCACCACCAACTTCATGTCGCTGCTGCGCGATCTGAACTACTGGGACTTCGCCGCCGTGGAGGACCTTGTCACCGACGACGCCTACCCCGATCCGGCGGATCCCTTGGCGCACGTTTCGGCGGCCCTGAACTACGGGTTGATGCGCTCGCTGAAGGGCGGGCGGCCGTGGCTGCTGCTTGAACAGTCGGCCAGTGCGGTGAGCTGGCGCGACGTGAACGTTCCCAAGGCCCCGGGACAGATGCGCATTGATTCGATGCAGGCCATTGCCCACGGTTCGGACGGGGCCATGTTCTTCCAATGGCGCCAGGCCAAGTTCGGCCAGGAAAAGTTCCACTCGGCGATGCTCGGGCACCGCGGCGAGGAATCGCGCAGTTTCAAGGAGACCAAGGCACTCGGTGCGGAGCTCAAGTCCCTTGAGCCGGTCCGCGGAACGCGGGTGCGTGCCTCGGTGGGCCTGGTCGTGGACTGGGATTCCTGGTGGGGTTCTTCCGCCACCGAATCCCTGCCCTCCCAGCGGCTGAACTTTGCCGAACAGGCGCGTGCCTGGAACGCCGCGTTCTTCCGACTAGGACACCCGGTGGACACCGTGCGAGCCACCGATTCCTTCGAGGGCTACGACATCATCGTGGTCCCGAACCTCTACATCGCAAACGATGAACAGGCGGCCGCCCTGACCTTGTTCGTCGAGCGCGGCGGCCAGCTGATGGTCGGCCCGTTCAGTGGCGTCGTTGATGAGACCGAGAAGGTCCACACCGGTGGTGCCCCCGGACCGCTGCGCGAACTGCTGGGGATCGAGGTCGACGAGCACTGGCCGATTCCGGACGGATTGCAGGAAAAGTTCGAGGTTGCCGGCGAAACGTTTGCCGTGTCCATCTGGAGCGAATGGCTGGAACTCCTTGACGGCACAGAGGTGATTGGTTCCCACACGACCGGCGAGCTGGCGGGGCGCGCTGCGCTTACCCGGCGCACCGGACCCACTGCCGGTGCCGCATGGTACCTGGGTGTGGTGCCCGAGGCCGCCGGACTGGACGCGCTCTTCCGCAGGGTTCTGGACGCCGCGGGACTTTCCGCGCGCACGGTTCCCGACACTACCCTTGAGGTGGTGACCCGCAGCGACGAGGACACCGACTACACCTTCGTGCTGAATCACGGGACCGAGCCGCTGACGGTGGTGGCCCCCTTCGAAGCCGTCGACCTGTTGGGAGCCACGCTAGCCGACGGTGTCCTGACGTTGCCGCGGTACGGTGTCGCGGTCCTGGCCTCGGCTCGGACCGATGCCGTTCCGTTTGTTCAAAGGGCCTGATTGGCATCCACCATCCGGATAACCAATCCCGGAGCGGACGAACCCCCATCGTTCGTCCGCGCCGGGCCGAGGTCCACCTGACGCCTCCCCACACCTCCATCAGTCACATGAAACACGATGCCGTTGCCCATGGAATGCCCAGAATTGTTCCTTATAGTTTTAGATACCTCTTGAAGGTGCGAGTGATGAGAGCACCGGTCGGAAGAATTGCCCCCATAATCTTCCGGCCGGTGCTCACCCATTTAACGCACCAATTCCTGTCCGACCAGGATTTATTGCAGGCCTGCTCCCGGCCCATTCTTGCGGGGAAGGATTCCACTGCCCGGAATTTACCCCTTGGGTTTCCGGTCTGTTGGTGCAAGCATGTGCCCATGACTAAAGTTCACCCGCAGGCCAACCACTTTGGGCTCGACTCCTCCGAGCACATCCCGTCACCGCTGCCCGACCTCTTTGAGACCCATCCGTTGCTGGGCGAGATCTGGGGACAGGCGCGGGGCCTGCTGGCGGTGCGTGACAACGACGCGCACACCCTCTACGCCGTTTCCCTGGCTTCCGCCCTGCTCGATCAACGGCCGCAGGCCGACCCCGGAGTGGTGTTGCCGGCAATGGTGCTGCACGACATCGGTTGGTCACAGGTGGAACCCGGGCTCGTGCTCGCCGCCATCGCCCCCGGCGGCGGACGTCCGGACCTGGTGTTGCAACACGAAAAGGAGGGTGCCCGGCTGGCCACGGAGGTCCTCGAATCGCTCCACGTGGATACGCTGGTGATCGACCAGGTCGCCGCGATCGTCGACGGCCACGACTCCCGCCCCCACGCCCTGAATCCCGATGACGAAATCGTCAAGGACGCAGACAAGCTGTGGCGGCTGACCCCGCACGGCCTGGACACCGTCATGGACTGGTTTGGGCTGCACCGCGGCCAGGCCCTGCGCCTGTGCGCCTCGCGGGTGTTGGGCAAGCTCTTCACGCCCGAGGCCACCATCATGGCCCACGGATTGATCGCCCTTGAGCAGGCAAACCTCTGGCCCCGGAGCCGGGAACTGCACCCCGAACGATAAGGACACTTTCGCTTTCTTCCCTGGCCCTTCCGGTCACTTCCGAGGGGGCTCGCCTACACTCAAGGGTGCGCGGCGGATATCTGCCGCAGAAGGAAAGGACTGCGATGATGGCCGGTGGAAACCGAGTGCCCGGAAGCACCGTGACCTCCAAGGTCCTTGCCATCATGGAAGTGTTTGAAACATCGCGCCGGGCACTGAGCCTGACCGAAATCGCCGAGGCCTCCGGGGTCCCCCTGAGCACCACCCATCGGCTCGTGGGCGAACTGGTCGAGTGGGGCATGCTCAGCCGCGGACCCAACGGCGGGATTCAATTGGGGATGCGCTTGTGGGCCATTGCCCAGAATGCCGGGCGCCAACTGCGCGACACGGCCCGTCCCTTCGTCCAGGACTTGTTCTCCCTGACCGGGGAAACCAGCCAGTTGGCCGTGCGGGACGGCAACATGGCCCTGTACATCGACCGCGTCTACGGCTCCAAGAGGGTTCCGCGCGCCTCACGCGTCGGCGGCCGCCTGCCGTTGCATGCCACCGCGGTGGGCAAGGTGATCCTGGCATACTCCGAGGACTGGGTCACCGATGCCTACCTCAACCACCCGCTGGCCACAGTCACCGGGCACACCCACGTCAACCCGACCCGCCTGCGCGCCGAGCTGGCCCAGGTGCGGGAGCAGGGCTATGCCACGACCCAGGAAGAGGTCATCCTCGGTTCGTGCTCCATTGCCGTGCCGGTCTTCCACACCGGACGTCTGGGCTGCTCGATCGGGCTCGTGGTTTCCTCAGCCAATGCCGGCACCATGACCCGGCACCTGCCCGTGCTCAAGGGCATTTCCCAACGCATCGAGGCGGCCACGGCACGCATCCCGCTGGAGACCCTGCTCGGCAGCGTCACCGGCGGTGCCCCGCTGCCGCCCACAGAACCCCGGCCCTGAACCTCCTTCCACTGAGCGGGAAATGATCCATACCGTTTCGGTGTGTCATGGGTAACACTTGAGGCAATGAATGTTGCGCAGCCCACAACCGGGCGGCGCAACCCCGATCTTCTTTCCTCAAGGAGTCCGTTCCATGTCCAGCAGCAACGTTGCAGCCGGGGTTTGCCCCATGGGGCACGGCGCCACGGCACCGGCCGACCACCACGGTTACGAACCGTTCACCATGGAAAACCCGTTCCCCTCCTACACGAACCTCCGCAACGAACAACCCGTGATGTTCGACGAACGCGTCGGGCTCTACGTCGTCACCCGCTACGACGACGTCAAGGCCGTGTTCGAGGACTGGGAAACCTTCAGCTCGGAAAACGCCCAGGCCCCGGTGCGCAAGCGCGGCCCGCAGGCCACCAAGATCATGGACGACGGCGGCTTCACCACCTACTCCGGGCTCTCGGCCCGCCGCCCGCCGGAGCACACCCGGATCCGTGCGATCGCGCAGAAGGCCTTCACCCCGCGCCGCTTCAAGGCCCTGGAACCCTCGATCCGTGCAAATGTCATCGAGTCGATCGAGACCATGCTGGCCCGCGAATCGGGCACCGGCGACATCGTCAAGGACCTGGCCTACGCCATTCCGACCATCACCATCCTCACCCTCATCGGCGCCGACACCTCCCAAGTCGACACCTACAAGCGCTGGAGCGACTCCCGGGCCGCCATGACCTGGGGAGACCTGAGCGACGAGGAGCAAATCCCGCACGCCCACAACCTCGTGGAGTACTGGGCCGAATGCATGCGCCTGGTGGCCCACGCACACGAACACGCCGGGGACAATCTCACGGCCGACCTGGTCAAGGCCCAGACCGAGGGCGCGGAAATCACCGACCATGAGATCGCCTCGCTGCTCTACTCCCTGCTTTTCGCCGGCCACGAAACCACCACCACGCTGATCTCCAATTGCGTGCGCGTGCTACTGGCCCACCGCGAGGCCTGGGAACAGGTGGTCCAGAACCCCAAGGCCATCCCCGCGGCCATCGACGAGGTGCTGCGCTACGCCGGCTCCATCGTCGGTTGGCGCCGCAAGGCTCTGAAGGACACGGAGGTCGCCGGGGTCAAGATCCCCGAGGGCGCCGAGCTGCTGCTCTTGATGGGTGCGGCAAACCGCGACAAAAGCCGCTTCGAGGACCCCGAGGCCTTTGACATCGCCCGTCCCAACGCCCGCGAGCACCTCTCCTTCGGCTTCGGCATCCACTATTGCCTGGGCAACATGCTCGCCAAGCTGCAGGCCAAGATCGCCCTGGAGGAACTGACCTCCAGGATCCCGAGCCTTGAGCTCGTCGACGGCGAGGGCATCGAGTTCCGCAAGAACCTGTCCTTCCGCGTCCCCGAATACGTCAACGTGAGCTGGAAGGAATCCCAGGCATGAGCAACAACGACTTCATCGAATTCTTCGACGGCGGTGCCGAACCGAAGCTGGAAAACCTCGGCGGCAAGGGCGCCTCGCTTATCACCATGACGGCCGCCGGGATGCCCGTGCCTCCCGGATTCGTCGTCACCACCGCCGCCTTCGACGCCTTCATGGAAGGTGGCATCACTGACGAAATCAACGCGCTGTTGGGCGACCTCGACCCTCAAGACGTGAGCGCGGTGGACGCCGCCAGTGCCAAGATCCGCCTCATGATCACCCAGCGCCCGGTGCCTGCCGCCTTGCGGGAAGTCACCAAGGACGCCTACATCTCGCTGCAGTCGAACTTTGCCCAGGAGGTGCCGCTGGCGGTGCGTTCCTCGGCCACCGCGGAGGATTTGCCCGACGCCTCCTTCGCCGGGCAGCAGGACACCTATCTCTGGCTCAACGGCTACAACGCGGTCACCGAACACATCCGCGCCTGCTGGGCCTCGCTCTACACCTCCCGTGCCATCCTGTACCGGCTGAAGAACAACATCCCCGACGAGGGCCTGTCCATGGCGGTGGTCGTGCAGAAGATGGTCAACTCGGCGGCTTCCGGCGTGGCCATGACCTTGGATCCCACCAACGGGGACCGCTCCAAGATCACCATCGACGCCTCCTACGGCGTGGGAGAAATGGTCGTCTCCGGAACCGTCACCCCCGACAACATCCAGTTGGACAAGGTCACCCTGGCGATCATCACCGAACACATTGGCGCCAAGCACGCCGAGCTGATCCCCGATGCCGCCACCAACTCCCTGGTGGAAGTCGAGGTCAGCGACGAGCGCCGCGCGGTGCGCTGCCTCTCGGATGCGGACCTGGCCCTGGTGGCGCAGCTGGCCAAGCGCGCCGAGAAGCACTACGGCTGCCCGCAGGACATCGAGTGGGCGCTGGATGCGGATCTACCCGCAGGCGAAAACCTGCTGCTGCTCCAGTCCCGCCCGGAGACAGTGCACTCATCCAAGGCCACCGTGAAGCCGACCGGCGGCGGCTACGCCTCCTCCCTCGGACTGGGCTCGGGCTTCAACTTCTCCTCGATCACCTCCTCGTTGTTGAACACCGCGTCCTAGCCCCTTTGCTTCAACCACCATCGTTCGTCGATTTTCCCCAACTCCGCAGCATCTTTTGAAAGGCATCCACCACCATGAGCATGAAATCCTTTCCCAAGCCTTCCGATCTCCAGGTCCCCCCGGGCGCCGAGGGCTGGGAGGAGCTCTACCCGTACTACCTCGTCTTCCAGGACGCCCTGAAGGCGGAGGAAGACGAGAAGTTCTGGTTCTGCGACTCGCAGCACTGGCCCACCGTCTTCAAGCCCTTTGAGACCATCGGCGGCGAGTTCGCCGTCAAGTGCCTGGGCCAGTACAACGCCCGCCACCTGATGATCCCCAACGCCAACGGCATCGACTTCCGCATCCACCTCGGCTACCTCTACATGTCCCCGTTGCCTGTGCCCAGCGAGCAGATCGCCGCCCGCGTCCCGGACTTCGAGGCACGCATCGGCCACTACTTCGCCAACTGGGAAAAGCTGCTGGAGGCCTGGCACGTGAAAGTCAAGGGCACCATCGCCGAAATGGAAACCCTCACCTTCGAGGCCCTGCCCGAGCAGGTCCCGATGGCGGACATCCTCTCCGGCAAGGCCAAGGACGGCTCCGAGGTGCTGCTGGAGAACTACGACCGGCTGATCCAGCTCTGCTACCAGAACTGGCAGTACCACTTCGAGTTCCTGAACCTGGGCTACATCGCCTACCTGGACTTCTTCAATTTCTGCAAGGAAGTCTTCCCCAACATCCCCGACCAGTCGATCGCCACCATGGTCCAGGGCGTGGACATGGAACTGTTCACGCCCGACGACGAGCTCAAGGAGCTCGCGGCACTGGCCGTGGAACTGGACCTTTCCGGCGCCTTTGCCAACACCGATGACCCGGCCGCCACGCTTGCAGCCATCGCAGCTTTGCCCTCCGGCGAGCGCTGGCTGGCACGCTGGGAGGAGGCCAAGGACCCGTGGTTCAACTTCACCATCGGCAACGGCTTCTACGGGCACGACAAGTACTGGATCGAGCACCAGGAGATCCCGCTCGGCTTCATCGCCGACTACATCCACCGCCTGCAGGGCGGGGCGAACATCCTGCGCCCCACCGACAAGCTGATCGCCGAGAAGGACCGCATCGTCGAGGAATACCGGGATCTTTTGGATCCCGAGGTCCGCGAGGTCTTCGACGCCAAGCGCACCCTGGCCGCCACCGCCTACCCGTACGTGGAAAACCACAACTTCTACATCGAGCACTGGACCATGGGCGTGTTCTGGCGCAAGGTGCGCGAGCTGAGCCGAATGCTCCACGCCCAGGGTCTGTGGAACGAACCCGAGGACATGCTCTACCTCGGCCGCAACGAGGTCCGTGACGTGCTCTTCGACCTGGTCACCTCCTGGGGCATCGGCTCCGGCGCGCCGATCGGCAACGTCGTGTGGCCCAAGGAAATCGAACGCCGCCGCGGCATCGTCGATGCGCTGAAGACCGCCCGTCCGGCCCCGGCCCTGAACACCCCGCCGGAGGTCATCACCGAACCTTTCACCCGGATGCTCTGGGGCATCACCACCGAACAGGTGCAGCAGTGGCTGGCCAGCGATGAAGAGGGCGAATCCGGTGTGCTCAAGGGCATGGCCGCCTCCCCCGGCCTCGTCGAGGGCATGGCCCGGGTGGTCATGGACGCCGATGACCTCTCCGCGGTGCAGGCCGGAGAAATCCTGGTCGCACCGATCACCGCGCCCAGCTGGGGACCGATCTTCGGCAAGATCAAGGCCACGGTCACCGACATCGGCGGGATGATGAGCCACGCTGCCATCGTCTGCCGCGAATACGGTTTGCCGGCCGTCACCGGAACCGGCAGCGCCTCCACCACCATCCGCACCGGCCAAATGCTGCGCGTGGACGGCACCAAGGGCACCGTCGAAATCCTCGAGGAGGCGCCCGTGGTCACCGGCCCCGGGGCGCACTCCCACTCGCACGTCTAGGACCGCTCTCCCCCCTAGCGGTTCCGGATGTCCGTTGGTGGGCGGAGCACCCCAAGGTTCCGCCCACCACCTACCCCCGCTTCCCCAACCCACAGCATTCGCCCCAGTGAAAGGCCCCCGGTACAGATAATGACCACCGAAGCAAACACCCCGCCGGGCACGGTGTTGGTCACCGGCGCCGCCGGAGGCCTCGGCCGGGCCTTCGCCCTCGGATTCGCCAGGCGCGGCTATGCGGTCGCCGCGGCGGACATCGATCCGGCCGGCACCGCCCAGACAGCGGAGATGGTCCGGGCAGCCGGTGGCCGCGCCGAGGCCTTCACCGTCGATGTCACCAGCCCCGCCTCCACCGACGCGCTCGCGGCCCAGGTTGCAGGCTTCGCCGGCGGCCAGGTCCAGGTGCTCATCAACAATGCAGCCATCTACGCCACCGTCACCCGCTCGCCCTTCGAGGACATCGACTTCGACGAATGGGATCGGGTCATGGCAGTGAACCTCAAAGGCCCCTGGATGATGGCCCGGGCGCTGAGCCCGCACCTGGGAGCCGGCTCGCGCATCATCAACCTGGCCTCGGCCACCGTCTACTCCGGTTCCGAGCAGTGGGCCCACTACGTGGCCTCCAAGGGTGGGGTCATCGCCCTGAGCCGGGTCATGGCCAAGGAATTGGGCCGGCGCGAAATCACCGTGAACACCATCGCCCCGGGCTTCACCCTCACCGAGGCCAGCTTTCGCCTGATGGACAACGCCGAAAACTACGGGGTCGACCGCGGTGCGCTCAAGCGGGCCAGCCAGCCCGAAGACATCGTGGGCGCCGCGCTCTTCCTCGCCGGCCCCGACTCCTCCTTCATCACCGGTCAGACGCTCGTCGTCGACGGTGGCCGCCAGTTCATCTAGAAAGGTCGATTGATCATCATGCCTACAGTCCACGTCACCGATGCAGCAGGTGCCACCACCACCATCAACGCCAACACCGGGGACTCTGTCATGGAGACCGCGGTGCGCAACGGCGTCACCGCCATCGTCGCCGAATGCGGCGGCTCGCTCTCCTGCGCCACCTGCCACGTCTTCGTCGCCGAAGCCGACCTGCCGACCCTGGAACCCATGGGCGAGATGGAGGACGAGATGCTCTACGGCACCGCCGTGGACCGCGAGGACAACTCCCGGCTCTCCTGCCAGATCCGCCTGTGCGAGGGCCAGGACCTTCACGTCACCACCCCCGAAACGCAGGTCTAGACATGGACACCACCACCATTCCCTCCCTTGCCGGGGCCAACGCGCCGGAAACGGGGACCGCCACCGGACTGCTGATCATCGGCGCCTCCCAGTCGGGCGTGCAACTGGCCATCTCGCTGCGCGCCCTGGGCTACACCGAACACATCACGCTGCTGGGCGATGAGGACCACCGCCCCTACCAGCGCCCCGCCCTGTCCAAGGAATTCCTGCAGGACAAGGTCGGTTCCGAATCCCTGATCTTCCGCACCAACGACTACTGGATCGAACATCGCATCACCCTGGTCAAGGGCGAGCGGATCAAGAGCCTCGACTCCAACCCCGACGGCAGCGGAACCGCCCACGGCACCTCCGGCACCACCTACCCCTATGCCCGCCTGGCCCTGACGGTCGGTGCCCGCCCGCGGCACCTCGAGGCCCCCGGCGCCAAGCTGGACGGGGTGGTCTACCTGCGCAACGCGGACGATGCGCTGCGGCTGAAGGAGCTGGCCCCCGCCACCACCGACGTGGTCGTGGTCGGCGGCGGGTTCATCGGCTTGGAGGCGGCCAGCTCCCTGGCTGCCATGGGCAAGCGCGTTACGGTCCTGGAATATGGGCCCCGCCTGGTGGGCCGGGCCGTGGGTGAGGCCACCAGCGAATACTTCCTGACCCAGCACCGCAAGCGCGGCCTGGACATCCGCATCGGGGCCCGCATCGAGCAGATCCTCGACGACGGCAACGGCGCCCTGCGCGGGGTGCGGCTGGCGGACGGGTCGGAACTCAAGGCCCAGATCGTCTTGGTCGGCATCGGGGTCATCCCCAACACCGAGCTCGGTGAGGCGCTGGGTCTGGAGGTCAACAACGGCATCGTCGTGGACGCCGGCGCGGTGGCGTCCGACGGCACCACCATCGTCGTCGGCGACGTGGCCAACATGCCCAACCCCGTCCCCGGCGCACCGACCGGCGAGCGCATCCGCCTCGAGTCCGTGAACAACGCCATCGAGCACGCCAAGGTCGCCGCCTATTCGCTCATGGGACGCAGCGAGGAATATGCAGGCATCCCGTGGTTCTGGTCAAACCAGGCGGACATGAAACTCCAGATTGCAGGGCTCTCCACCGGATTCGATTCCACGGTGATCCGCCAAGACCCCGGCAAGGGGAAGTTCACTGTCCTCTACTACCGCGACGGGCGCATCATCGCCGCAGACGCCGTCAACGCCCCGCTGGACTTCATGGCCGTCAAACAGGCCCTGGCCGCCGGCAAATCCATCGACCCGGTGGCCGCGGCCGAGCCGGCCACCATGCTCAAGACCCTCATCATTTAGACATTTCTCCCCCCATCCTTCTTCCCGGACGCAAGGAGCATCACGCGCCATGAACACCCTCACCGACACCGATCCCGGCGCCGCCTTCGCCGCGGCCTACCCGCAACGTCCCATCCCGGCCCCCGGGCCGGTGGACACCACGCCCATCTGCCTGACCCCGGGCATCGAGGCGGACCTTCTTCCGCTCTGGGCAGCTGTGGTCCCGGAAACCCGGGCCCGCGGCAACGACATCCACCTGCCGATCTCCCTGGCCTTCGCCCGCCGCCTGTGTGATGCCTACCCCGTGGCCAACCGCGAACTGGTGCTGGTCTCGACCCTGTTGCACGACACCGGGTGGGCGCACGTGGATGAAACCAAGATCATCTCCGAGGGCTTCCGCGGCGACTGGCGCAAGGCAGACATCCGCTTTGAGCACGAGCGCCTGGGCTGCGACGTGGCCCGCCGGGTCCTTCCGCCCGTGGGCTACGAGCCGGCGTTCATCGAGGCGGTCTGCGCCATCATCGACGGGCACGACACCCGCCCGGTGGCCCACTGCCTGGAGGACGCGCTGATGCGCGACGCCGACCGGCTCTGGCGCTTCGACCACGCCGGCATCGCGCTGGCCGCCGGCTGGTTCTCGCAGAACCCTGCCGCCTATACGGACCGACTGGAAACCGAGATCATCCCCGAGCTCATCACCCGGGCCGCGGTGGACATGGCCACCACCGACCTGGAACGCTCCCGCGCCCTGCTGCAAACGGCGGTGCTGCGATGAGCACGCAACAGCAGCTTGGCGCCGCAGCCGCGCGCTCGGCCCTGGCCATTCCCTACCGCCACGTCGACACCCACTTCATCGACGGTGCCTGGGTTGCCTCCACCGGCGACGCCCGCAACGACGTCACCGACCCGGCCACCGGATTGGTGTGGGGTTCGGTCGCCAACGGCACCACCGAAGACCTCGAGAAGGCGGTGGACGCGGCACGGACTGCCTTCGACTCGGGCCCCTGGCCCCTCCTTGCCCCTTCCCAACGGGCCGTGGTGCTGCTGCGCATTGCCAATCAGATCGAGGCACGAACCACCGAGCTGTCGCTGACCAACACGCTGGAAAACGGCTCCCCGGTCTCCGAGACCAAGGGAGCGGCGGCCAACGCCGCGTCCATCTTCCGCTACTTTGCCTCGCTGGCCCCGTTGCTGGAATCCGAGGACGTCCGTCCCTTCCCCAACGGCCTGGGCGAGTCCCTGGTGCGCCGGGACCCGGTGGGCGTGTGCGGACTGATTGCCCCCTGGAACTTCCCGATCAACTTGATGGTCATCAAGTTGGCGCCCGCGTTGCTGGCCGGGTGCACCGTGGTGATGAAGCCGGCCTCCCCCACGCCGTTGTCATTCAGGATCATCATGGATGCGCTGGCTGCCGCCGGTGTTCCGGCCGGTGTGGCCAACCTGGTCACCGGGTCCGGCCGTCTGGGCGATGCGCTGGTGCGCCATCCCAAGATCAACAAGGTCGCCTTCACCGGCTCCACGCCGGTGGGCCGCAAGATCGCCGCCGCCTGCGGGGAACTGCTGCGCCCTGTCACCCTCGAGTTGGGAGGGAAGTCCAGCGCACTGGTGCTGCCGGATGCGGATCTGGGCGCCATGGGGGACGCGTTGATTCGCTCCTGCATGCGCAACACCGGGCAGACCTGCTACATTTCCACGCGCATCCTGGCCCCGTCGGAGCGCTACGACGAGGTCGTGGACCTGGTGACGTCAACGATTGCCGCCGCACCCCAGGGCGACCCGCTGGATCCGGCCACTGTCTTTGGCCCGTCGGCCACCTCCAGCCAGTACCGGACGGTGCTCGAATACATCGAGTCGGGCCATGCCGAAGGAGCCCGCGCCACCACCGGCGGCCGGGCGGCACAGCTGGGCGGAGACCTGGACGCCGGTTACTTCATTGCCCCGACGGTGTTTGCGGATGTGTTGCCCGGGATGCGGATTTCCCGTGAAGAGATCTTCGGGCCGGTGGTTTCGATCCTGCGCTACGACGGGATCGAAAAAGGCATCGCGCTGGCGAACAACACCGAGTTCGGTTTGGGCGGCCTCGTCTTTGGCTCCGACACCGACGCGGCACAGGCAGCGGCCCAACGCATGGATACCGGAAGCGTCGGCATCAACTTCTTCGCATCCAACCATGCTGCGCCCTTTGGCGGGCGCAACGATTCGGGGCTGGGCACCGAATACGGTCCCGAGGGCCTGGCAGCCTATTTGAGCTACAAGTCGATTCACCGCCGCTGAGGACGGCAAGCCGCGAACGGCCTTCACACCCAACGTCATGGCCAGGCACATCAGATCCATAGGCTCGGACCATAGAGTCATAACTACCTCATGAAGGTGCGAGTGATGCGAGCACCGGCTGGATATACGATTCATTCCCCCGAATCTTCCGGCCGGTGCTCAAACCTTTAACGGCGGCTTCGCCGGTTCGCCGACATTTGAGTCCCGCCTGCCCATCACGAGGGTCACTTGGGAAACGGATGCGCGCCTGCGGGCAGCTCGCCTCACGGGAATCGTCCCTACGGCACTCGGCCGGGTCGCGCTCTTCGACCCTGGGGACAACTCCGCCGCCGGATCCCGACGCCGGGAAAGGCACGGGATTCGACACGACCAAACCGCCATGCCCGACATACTGCGGGTGCCCCGGATCACCCCGTATTTTCATCGCGCAATGCGCCCCGAATGCTAAAGTAAAGTGTCACTTTACTTTAGGGATTCCTGCATGAGCGAACGAATTTGGCCCGTCAGCGCCCGCCCCAGAAGCCAAAGAACGCACCAGGCGGTGCTCGACGCCACCAATGACTTGTTGCGCGAGGCGGGCTTTGCGGGTGTCACCATCGAGCGCCTTGCCGCCAGGTCCGGCGTCAGCACCGCAACCATCTACAAGCACTGGCCCAGCAAGAATGCCATCGTGGCCGAGGCCTTCGGACGCACCGCCACCGAGGCCCTCAAGATTCCCGGAGGCGGGGATCCGCTGGAGGACCTGGTGGACTTCGCCGTCGCGTCGTTGACCTTCCACAGCATCGAAAGCGGTCGGGTGTTCTTCCAGTTGCTGGCCGCCTGCTCCATGGAATCCAGCGGTGCCCGCTACTTCCAGGAGTACTACCTGGGCCCCCGTCGCGAAACCATGCTCCCGCTGTTCACGCGGGCCATCGACGCGGGTGAGATCAAGGCCGACGTGGAGATCAACGTCGCCATCGACGTTATCTTCGGTGCGGCCATCTTCCGCCTGATGCGCGATGCCACCGCATCGGACGAATCCACCATCCGCAAGACCATCGAGCTCTCCGTCAGCGGACTGCTCACCAACACGTGAAAGGCCCAGCCGTGGCGCAGCCCAAGAGCGCAATCGAAACCAACGAACGACCCGTCGCAACCGCAACCTACACCGCGGATCGCCGCGGGTTCGCCATTGCAGCGGCGGGCCTCGCCCTTCTGGCTGCCCACTCGGGCGCCCCGTCCCCGCTTTTTCCGCTCTATGCCGAACAATGGGGCCTGACCCCGCTGGCCATCAGCACCGTCTTTGCCGCCTACATCCTGGGGCTGGTTGCCACCCTGCTGACCGCCGGCGCGCTCTCGGACCACATTGGCCGGAGGCCCGTCGCGGTGGCCGCACTATTCTTTGCCGCCGCATCGATGGCGGTGCTGGCGCTGGCGAGCGGCTTCGGCGATCTGGCCGTTGCCCGCATGCTGCAGGGCATCGCCTCGGGGCTCGGGTTCGGCACGCTCGGCGCGGCACTGCTGGACTACACCCCCGCGTGGAAACACGCCAAGGTCGCCATGATCAACGGCGCGCTGCCGCCCATGTCGCTGGGGCTCGGCGCACTGACCAGTGGCGTGCTGGTGGAATTCGCCCCGCACCCGTTCCAGGTTCCCTACCTGGTCATCTTTGTTCCCCTGCTGCTGGCCTGCGCCGCCGCCTTCACGCTCAAGGAGAAACACCCGCGCCGCCCCGGCGTGCTGCGCTCACTGGTTCCCACACTCATGATCCCCCGGGAGGTGCGCGAACGGTTCTTCGTGGCAGTCGGCGCCTTGTGCGCCAGCTGGGCACTGGTCGGCCTGTATCTGGGCATCGGCCCCACGGTGAGCAAGACGCTGCTGAACATCGACTCGCCCTCCATCGGCGCGCTGGCCATTCTCGCGATGACCGGCACCGGCGCACTCACGGGCCTGCTCAGCTTCGGGATCAAGAGCGAGAAGGTCATGGCCATCGGCGCCTCGGCACTCATCCTTGGGGTTGGAGCAATTGCCGCCGCGGTGGCGCTGGAAAGCACGTGGCTATTCTTCGCCGCCAGCGTCATCGGCGGAATCGGCTTCGGTGCGGGGTTTCAGGGTGGACTTCGCTCGGTGCTCGAACTACTCCCGCCCCTGCAGCGCGGCGGTACACTCTCGTCGCTCTACCTGGTCAGCTACATGGCGTTCGGCGTGCCGACGCTGGTCGCCGGACTGCTCATTCCCACGCTCGGACTGCAGAACGTCGTCAACGGGTACGCGGCATTGGTCATAGTCCTCTCACTGGTGGCGCTCGCACTCCTGCTTCGATCGCGCACCAAGCGCATCCGCCGGGCCGCCACCGCGACCTGAGCGACAATCCGGCTTCGTCCCATGTCGGACGGAGGATCAAGGCGCCGGAACGGCCGGCACATTCCGGGTGGCCGCTCTGTCACGGATGCCCCGCTCTCCGGCCGACGGCGTCGCCGGTCGAGCGTCCCGACCGCCGGGCCAAGCACTGTTTCGCCACATAAGCTAGAATTTAGTTGAAACATCAACTTTATTTCTTTCCGGCAACGACGGGGACCTCACCATGGGCAAAACTTCAGCGCGCCGCGCCGACCGCTTTCGACCCACGCGGTGGGTGATCGCTGCGATCCTGGCGGCCCTTGCATTCGTGCTCGCGGCCTGCGGCACAAACGCCGGGGCCGGCGACGGTCCCTCGCCCAGCGAGCTGGGCCCCGGACTGCGGATGGGTCCGGTCGAATTGGTGACGGCTGATCTCGACGGGCTCCACCGCTTCTACACCGAAGGCGTGGGCCTCACCACCATCAGCAGCGATGAGGATGACGTTGTCCTGGGCACCGAGGACACCGAGCTCTTCCGCCTGATCGCGGCCGACTCCCCCGATGCGGCGCCGGATGACTACACCCAGGCCGGGCTCTACCACTCCGCATTCCTTTTCCCCGACGAGGCCGAGCTGGCCGCTTCCGTGCTGCGCACCGCGAACCTGGCAGCGGCCTCGTTCCAAGGTTCCAGCGACCACAAGGTGAGCAAGGCCTTCTACTTCACCGACCCCGAGGGAAACGGCGTCGAGCTCTATGTTGATACGCCCGAGGACACCTGGGAGTGGAACGACGGACTTGTCACGATGGGTTCTGCGGCGCTGGACCCGAATGCCTTCATCGCCGAGCATCTTGGAAACCGTGCTCCCGCTGCCCGCGCCACGGCTGTTTCGATGGGGCATGTGCACCTGCGCGGCGGCGACCTGCAGCAGGCCGAGGAGTTCTACGAAGACGGGCTCGGATTCGCCGTGACGGCCCGTTCGGAAGGCGCCATCTTCCTGGCGGCCAATGGTTACCACCACCACCTTGCCGTCAACACCTGGTCCTCATCCGGAGCGGGCAAACGCCCAGAAAGCCTCGGCCTGCGAGTCGTCTCCCTTCAGGTGGCCGATGATGCCGAACTAGACGCCATCGCCGCCCGTCTCACCGCGAACCAGATCCCGCACGAGCTCGGCAACCTGTCCCTGGCCACCAACGACCCCTGGGGCACCCGAATCATGGTGCGAGTTGCCGACTGACCAGGCGTGTGTAAATCTCGCGCGGACTTCTCACACCCAACGCCATGGCCCGGCACAAGAAATTCATAGGCTCGAACCATAGAGTCGGCAGTACCTCATGTAGGTGCGAGTGATGCGAGCACCGGCTGGAAACACGATTCGTCCCCCGAATCTTCTGGCCGGTGCTCAAACCTTTAACGTCGGATTTCGTGAATTTACACGTGCGGATTCACCACCAGGTCAATCCTCGTCGTTCAAAATTTCCGGATCTGGCAATTCGATTTCCCGGGGCACCGCAGCTTTTCGTCGTTCCTCCGTGAAATATTCAAGTTGCTCCTCAGGCGTCGCGTTCAGTTTGAAGACGGATGCTTCGATGCCCTTCGATTCGTTGTTCGTGTTATCGCCGGATTCCATGTTGCACGTCCTAAACGACGGTGGGTGGAATGCCATCATGGCACTCCACCCACCGTTTGGACTACTAGTTTTGTGCTGCCTGGTATGCCTGCTCGATGACCGAGCCCCAGTATGGGCCGAACATCGTATTGCGGATTCCTCCGTAGCCGAAGCTGTTCACGGAGTTCTGGAACCCATCCGATCCACCAAGGAACCATGGCCCGCCGGAAGAACCGCCGGTCATGTTGCACGGAATTCCCTGCGACTGCGTCTGCCCGTAAGGATCGTCTGTCGCGGCTCCACTGCATGATTGCAGGGTCTCCCCATCAAACGGCCGTGCGGCCGGATAGCCAAAGGCGGTGTAGGTCAGTCCCCTGGCCTGGTTGAAGGCGACGCCGGAGGCACCGACCTGATCTGCAAGACTCACGCCGCTCTGGTCCGAGACCACTGCGAAGGCCGTGTCGTAGGTGATGTCCCCGCTTTGCGTCCACTGCGTCGGAGCGACGAGCTCAGTTGCTGCGAAAGACCCATAGGGAGCGCTGCCGTTTTCATAGGCAGGAACAAAGACCCAACGAGTCGCGAAGGCACCCGGTCCCTCGTTGACACAGTGGCCCGCAGTCGAGACGGTCGCTTCGTTTGCGGCGACAACGGCGTTTCCGGAACATACGTAGTTCGCTCCACTCAAGGTGAAGAACACCTTGCCTATATGGGACACGGGTGTCTCGGCCACGTTCTTGACCGGTTTGCTTGCAGTTGGCTTTGCCTTGCTTGCGCTTCGCCCGGCAATCTTGGTTGATTCACCGATATCCAGCAGGGCGTTCGACGCCGATTTGCCGCGGGTAAGGCTATCGGCGGGCTTGGCGTCCTTCATTCGCTGGGGTGTCCAGTAGTTCATTGCCGCTTCGGCCTGCGTCGAAGAGATCTTCTTCATGTCGACCGAATCGGTTTCGGACAGCGGGGCGGAGGTTGCCGTGGATGCGGTTCCACCGATCAGGGCGCCTGCGAGAAGAAGCCCGGCTACCATCCTGCTCATGGATTTGCCCTTGGGATTCTGACTTACGTACGTTGCTTGCACGTTTTTTCCTGTCCGGTGGCGTCATTGCCACCTTCAAAAGTGTGTGCCGGGGCACTGGAGGACAACAGTCAAACACATGCTTCAAACAGTGACTAGAGACTTTTGGCTAACATTTTCGGGGCCGAATATTCTGGGGCCCGGAAATTTATGAAACGAATCAGAGTCCAAAATTCGGGGATTACCCCCGAGTAGGGTAGCCATCGAAATTGGCAGCTTTTCCCCAAATTCACGCTTCTTGGGGCTGACGCAACAGAATGTAGGGCATGTCCGGGTTCTTGTTTGGCCAAAGTTGCGAAGCCACATTGCACAATGAGCCCGTTCTTGGAATGTGAAGGAAATCGGCGGCAACGATAGTGGCGGCGGCAAGAAAAAAATCTTCCTCTGACGATTGATCGTGCCCTTTCGGGAGCAGCGGGTGCACAATCAAGTCATGGACAGCATGTCCAAACAGGCGCGCTCGCAACTCATGGGCAAGATCCGTGGCAAGGATACGAAGCCCGAGCTATTCGTGCGAAAGTTGCTCCACGCCGCGGGGTACCGTTACCGGCTACACGGCCGCATTCCACGTGGAACACTCGAGAAGCTGAAGCGCGAGAATCCCGAGACACTACTGCGCGGCGGCAGGCTCCCCGGCGCCCCAGACATTGTCTTTCCCGCGCGTCGCCATGCCGTCTTTATCAACGGCTGCTTCTGGCACCTACACGATTGTCCCGCCGGACAGCACGCGCCGGCGACCAACGCGCAATTCTGGGCGGACAAGCGCAACCGCACCCACGAACGGGACCAGCAAAACGCTGCAGCACTGCACGCGCTGGGTTGGGAGACGATCGTGCTGTGGGAGTGCGAACTGCGCGACCCCGAGTCCACGCTTGAAGCCCTCGCCGATTTTCTGGGGCCGCCATTGTGGATCGAGTAAGCGCACCCTGCAGCACCCTGGGTGGCACCGAGTCTTCTGTGCCACCCAGGGTGCTGTTAGCCGCGGATTCCACGACTAGAAGCAGTCACGGGATCAGTCGTCAACAGCGGGCGGGAATGCGCTATGTGCCAGTCCAACCACTGTGCGCAGCGCCAGGGACGGATTCGAATCCCGCCATGCCAGCGCGATGGGCAGCACGATGTCCGAGTCGACGAGTGGAAGGTAGGAGACGCCGTCGACCTGGATATGCTTCGACGAGCCGACCACGATCGCAACCCCGACATCCGCCCCGACCAGTGCCAGCATGCTGTAGGGATCCGGGGCCTCCTGGGCAACGTGCGGCACGAAGCCGGCTGCCGTGCACAGGGAAAGCATGGCGTCCCGGACTCGGGATCCGTGCGTGGCAGGATAAGCGATGAATCGCTGGTCCCGCAGCTGCCCAATATCGATCTCTTGCTGGCCGGCCAGGCGATGGTCACTGGGAACAGCGACCATTAGGGTCTCGTTGCGCACCAGCAGCGTGGAGATCCCTACGGGGGCCGGAGAGCTGATCACACCCAGGTCGATCTCCCCGTCACGGAGCATGGATAAGGCCTCGCCCGAGTACATCTGGGGCTGGAGGTCGAGGCTGATCCCGGGGTGCGCGCGAGAGACCTCCCGGGCCAGGATCGACATGATCGAATACCCGGTGGTTCCGGCGAAGCCGACCTTGACACTGCCGATCTCGCCTTGTTGGGCGGAACGGGCAATCCGCTTCACGCCGTCGACATGGACATGAATGGCCTTGGCAGGTTCCAGCAGCGCCTCGCCGGACGGGGTCAGCCGGACCTTGCGCGTGGTGCGTTCGAACAACTCCGTACCCAGCTCCCGCTCCAGCAGACGAATGATTCGGCTCAAGGCGGGTTGGGCCATGTGCAGCTTTTCCGCTGCCCGCCCAAAGTGCAGTTCCTCCGCCACGGCCAGAAATGCCTCGAATTGCCGAAACTCCATGTCCAGTTCCCTTCCCATATTGGCGCCGACCAGCAGTGTTTTGATTATTCTAAAATCTACATCAATGAGTGGTAAATGTGGTCTTGGACTATAAAGATCAATCCTGAAAGAGTGGTATCCGACACAGGGGTGAGTGAGACCCCTCACCCCCACGGAGGAGCACCATGAGCATCAGGAACGCATCAACGTCGGACGCGCCGACGGTGGCCGGGATCGATCCGGCCCAGGGACGCAAGGCGGGTATCGCCGCCTTCGTCGGCACCACCATCGAGTGGTTCGACTTCTACATCTACGGCACCGCCTCGGCCCTGGTGCTGGGCAAGCTCTTCTTCCCCGAAGCGTCAGCGGCCATCGGCACCCTGGCCGCCTTCGCTACCTTCGCCGTCGGCTTCCTGGCCCGGCCCCTGGGCGGAATCATCTTCGGCCACTTCGGCGACAAGTTCGGCCGCAAGAACACCGTCATCACCACGCTGCTGCTGATGGGAGCCGCCACCGTCGGCGTCGGACTGCTGCCGACCTACGCACAGATCGGTGTCGCCGCCCCGATCCTGCTGATCCTCCTGCGCGTGATCCAGGGCGTGGCCATGGGCGGTGAATGGGGAGGTGCGGTGCTCATCGCCACCGAATTCGCACCGCCAAAGAAGAAGATCCTCTACGGTGCCTTCGCCCAGCAAGGCTCGCCCGTGGGCAACCTGCTGGCCACCCTGGCCTTCCTGGGCCTGACGTTCCTGAGCAACGAGGCGTTCAACTCCTGGGGCTGGCGCCTGCCGTTCCTGGCCTCCGCCGTGCTGATCATCATCGGCCTCTACATCCGCCTGCACATCACCGAGACCCCGGAAATGGTTAAGGCCGTCGAGTCCAAGGCCCAGAAGCGCGTGCCGCTGGCCGAACTCATGAAGGACCACTGGCGCGTGGTGCTGCTGGGAGTTGGGGCCGTGGTTGCCGGTGTTGCCATCACCTACGTGAAGACCACGTTCGCCCTGTCCTGGGCCACCAAGGACCTGGACTTCGGACGCACCGAGTTCCTGCAGATCATCACCGTCGCACTCATCGCCCAGGTCATCATCCAGCCCTTCGGCGCCATCCTGGCCTCGAAGATCGACGTGAAGAAGGCGGTGCTGTGGATGCTGCTGCCGGAGATCGTGCTGCTGCCGCTGATGTTCTTCATGATCCAGACCGGCAACTTCGCCCTGGCGATGATCGGCATGGTGCTGGCCACCGCACCGCATGCGATGTACTACTCGGCCCTGGCCGGGGTGCTGGCCCAGCTCTTCCCCACGCACATCCGCTACACCGGGATCTCCGTGGCGTACCAGCTCTCCACCGCCGTCTTCGCCGGCACCGCCCCGTTCGTTTCCCAGGCGTTGCTCACCTCCACCGGCTCGATCTGGCCCGTGGTGTTCCTGGCCCTGGGCTACGTGATCCTGTCCATCATTTGCATGAGCATCCTGCTGCGCGGCAAGGCCTGGGCCAACCGCGAAGTCGACGCCGTCACGAGCTGACAGCCTCGATCCGGTCCCTCCCCACGCACACCCCCTCGATTCTTGAAAGACACGTGAACCCGATGAACTTTGCCACCAGCGACCCGGCACTGCTGCCCCTCGTCGAACGCTACCTGGACACCGAAGACCGGGACCTGCTCGTCCCGGTGCTGACCGAACTCGGCGCCGACGTCGCCAACCGACTGGCCGCGCTGGCCGATACGGCAGACAAGAACAAGCCGACCCTGGAGCACTTCGACCGCGACGGCAACCGCGTGGACGAGATCACCTACCACCCCAGCTACATCGAGCTCTCCAAGGCCGCGTACGAGACGTACGGCCTCTCGGCACTCTCGCACCGCGGCATCCACGGCTGGGAGAACACTCCCCCGCACCTGGCCAAGTACGCCATGAGCTACGTCTTCGTGCAGGCCGAATTCGGTCTGGCCTGCCCGGTCTCGATGACCGACGCCGCGGCACGCACGCTGCGCAAGTTCGGGGACCCCAAGCTCTTCGGTGCCTACATCGACGGCTTGACCTCCACCGACGCGGATACCCGCTACACCGGCGCGATGTTCATGACCGAGACACAGGCCGGCACCGACATCGCCATGACCGAAACCCAGGCCGTGCCCGATGGCGAAAACTGGCGGCTGTCAGGCAAGAAGTGGTTCACCTCCAACCCGGATGCCGACGTGGTGCTGACCCTGGCCAAGTACCCGGGCGGGGATGACACCACCCGCGGCGTGGGCCTGTTCATGCTGCCCAAGGTCCTGCCCGACGGCACCCGCAATTCCTATGTGATCGACCGTCTCAAGGACAAGATGGGCACCCGCTCGATGCCCTCGGGCGAGATCACCCTCGATGGCGCCTACGCGCTGCAGGTGGGCCGGCTTGACCACGGCTTCAAGCAGATGGCGGAGATGATCAACACCTCGCGCCTGTCCAACGCCATGCGCTCGGCGGCTTTGATGCGCCGCGCGGTCTCTGAGTCGGTCGAACATGCTCGCCAACGGGTGGTCTTCGGCAAGCCGCTGATGGAACAGCCACTGATGCGCAACACCATCCTGCCCCTGGCCCTGGAGGCCGAGGCGGCCCTGGGACTGATCTTCCATTCGGGCGACACCCTGCAGAAGGCCGACGCCGGGGATGAGAACGCCAAGTCGCTGATCCGTGTGCTGACCCCGATCGCCAAGCACTACATCTGCAAGAAGGCCCGCTGGGTCACCGGCGAGGCCATGGAGATCCGCGGCGGCAACGGCTACATCGAGGACTGGCCGAGCTCGCGCTTGCTGCGCGACTCGCACCTCGGCTCCATCTGGGAAGGTTCCTCCAACGTCATCGCCCTGGACGTGCTGCGCTGCATGAGGCAATACGGTGCGCACCAGGTCGTCACCGACTCGATGCTTGAAAAGCTCTCCGCCCTGGAAGCCACCGACGCGGCCCCCGGGGCCCAGCAGCTCACCGAGGCCTGGCACGAGGCGCTCACCCGCGGAGACGCCATCCTCGCCGGCGAAAACCAGGACGCGCAGGCGCTGATCGGCCACTACACCAACACCCTGGCCCAGCTGATCATGGCCACCCTCCTGCTCGAGCAGGCCATCGAGGAATCGGCCACCGGCTACCGCAAGCTGTTGGTCGCCAACTCCTACCTCGATTCGGTTGTCAACGGCAGCACCGGCACGCTGCCGGTGGCCCTGCAATGGCTTGATGAACTCGTGGACGGTGCCGAGGTGCCCCGCGAGGCCGCTCTCAAGGTTTTCAAATAAGCACCGGAAAAGGCTGAACACCATGGAAAAGAACGTGAACCCCACCGCCGGCGGCCCGCTGGCGGGCATCAAGGTCGTCGACCTCTCCAAGATCCTCGCCGGCCCCTACGCCACCATGTCCCTGGCAGACCTGGGCGCGGACGTCACCAAGGTCGAACACCCCGAAGGCGGGGACCCCACCCGCTCCTGGGGCCCGCCGGTCGAAGGCACCGATGCGACCTACTACCTGGCCATCAACCGCGGCAAGAAGTCGGTCACCATCGACCTGAAGTCCGAGGAGGGCCAGGAGATCGTGCACCGCATGCTCGCGGATGCAGACGTCTTGGTGGAGAACTTCCGCCCCGGCTCCGGCCTGCAGCGCATCTTCGACTACAAGGTGCTCTCCGAGCGCTACCCGCACCTTGTCATCCTGCACATCTCAGCCTTCGGCGACCACGGGCCGCTGCGCGACGAGCCGGGCTACGACATGATCGCCCAGGCCGCCGGCGGACTCATGTCGCTGACCGGGGAACCGGGCGGGGCACCGCTGAAGGCCGGCTTCGCCATGGGTGACCTGGGCGCCTCGCTCTTCGGAATCATCGGCCTGCTCGCGGCGCTGGTGGAGCGTTCGCGCACCGGGCTGGGCCAGTATGTGACCACCTCGCTGTACGAGTGCCAGCTGGCCCTGCACGTGAACTGGGCAACCAACTACTTCGCCGACGGGGTACGCCCCGGCCCGCTGGGCTCCGGCCACCCGAACCTGGTCCCGTACCAGGGGTACCAGGCACGGGACGGCTACTTCGTCATCGCGGTGGGCAACGACGCGATGTGGCAGAAGCTCTGCGCCGCGATCGACCGCCCGGATCTGGGCGCGGATGCGGACCTGGTCACCAACAACGGACGGCTTGCCCACCGCGAACGGCTCAACATCGAGCTGGAGAAGGCGCTGAAGGCCAAGACCGTGGCTGCCTGGTGCGAATTGTTCGCCGAACGCGGCGTCCCCGCCTCCCCGATCCGTTCGCTGGATGAGGTCTATGCCCACCCGCACACCGCGGCCCTGGACATGGTCCAGATTGCGGACCACCCTGTCATCGGGGATCTGAAGCAGGTCGCCTTCCCGGTGAACTTCCGCGGCGAACGCCCGCGGGTAGGCACCGCTCCCCCGATGCTGGGTGCCGACAACGCCACGGTGCTTCCTGCCTACGCCCCGCAGCCCACGGCCTAAGCGCCACCCAAGAATTCAGTTCCAGAAAAGAGATACCGCCATGAACACCCTTGCCCTCGAACGCGACCCGGCCCTGGCCAACTCCGACGTGCTGAACCTCGACGCGCTGTTCAGCGCCGAGGAACTCGCCTTCCGCGACACCGTGCGCGGATTCGTCAACGAACGCATCAAGCCGAACATCAGCCATTGGTACGAGGCGGCCCACTTCCCGGTGGAGATCGCCCGCGAAATGGGCGAGCTCGGACTGCTCGGCATGCACTTGAAGGGCTACGGCTGCCCGGGCCGCTCCTCGGTGGAGTACGGCATCGCCGCCATGGAGCTGGAGGCCGGGGATTCGGGCCTGCGCACCTTCGTCTCGGTGCAGGGCTCGCTGGCCATGACCGCCATCCACAAGTGGGGCTCGGAAGAGCAGAAGAACACCTACCTGCCGGGGATGGCCAAGGGCGAGATCATCGGCTGCTTCGGGCTGACCGAACCAACCGCCGGCTCGGACCCCTCCTCCATGCAGACCCGAGCCGTGCGCACCGAGACCGGCTGGGTGCTCAACGGCGCCAAGCGCTGGATCGGCCTGGCCAACATCGCCCAGATCGCCATCATCTGGGCCGCTACCGACGAGGGCGTGCGCGGCTTCCTGGTCCCCACCGACACCCCCGGCTTCACCGCCACCCCGATCGAGCCGAAGCTCTCGATGCGTGCCTCCATCCAGTGCGACATCACCTTCGAGAACGTCGTCCTTCCGGACACCGCGCTCCTGCCGGGAGCCACGTCCCTGCGCGGACCGTTCTCCTGCCTGAACGAGGCACGCTACGGCATCATCTGGGGCGCCATGGGCGCGGCCCGCGATTCCTACGAGGTCGCCCTGAAGTACTCGCTCGAGCGCATGCAGTTCGACAAGCCGCTGGCCGCCTACCAGCTGACCCAGCTCAAGCTGGCCAACATGCTCCTTGAAATCCAGAAGGGCACCCTGCTGGCCATCCACACCGGCCGCATGAAGGACGCAGGAACCCTTCAGCCGGTGCAGATCTCGGTGGGCAAGCTGAACAACTGCCGCGAGGCCATCGAGATCTGCCGCGAGGCCCGCACCATCCTGGGCGGCAACGGCATCACCCTGGATTACTCACCGCTGCGCCACGGAAACAACCTGGAATCGGTGCGCACCTACGAGGGCACCGACGAGGTCCACACCCTGATCCTGGGCAACCACATCACCGGCCAGCCGGCCTTCCGCTAAGGAGGAACCCCCAGTGAAGACCATGGCCTTTGAGACGATCCTCGTTGAGGTTTCGGGCAACCTCGGCATCATCACCATCAACCGACCCGATGCCCGCAATGCCCTGAACCCCACGGTGGTGCGCGAACTGCTCACCGCCCTGGAGGACTTTGCAGAGAACGGGCAGGTACGGATCGTGGTCTTCACCGGTGCCGGGGACAAGGCCTTCGTGGCCGGGTCCGACATCACAGCGCTGGCCACCTACTCGGCCATCGACGGGCTGAACGCGAAGATGCAGCGCTTCTTCGACTACCTCGAGGACTACGAGCTGCCGACCATTGCCGCCATCAACGGGTTTGCGCTCGGTGGCGGCAACGAGCTGGCCATGGCGTGCGACATCCGCATTGCCGCGGAGGGCGCACGCTTCGGGCTGCCGGAAACCAACCTTGGAATCATCCCCGGGGCCGGGGGCACCCAGCGGCTGTCCCGGCTGGTCGGCAAGGGTCGTGCCGTGGAACTGATCCTCACCGGCCGGATCTTCGACGCGGCGGAGGCCATGCGCATCGGGCTGGTCACCGAGGTCGTACCGGCCGCGGGCCTGTTGGAAGCGGCACGAAGGACGGCAGGGCAGATCACGGCCAAGGGCCCGCTGGCCATCCGGCTGGCCAAGCTCGTGGTCAAGAACGGCGCCGAGACCGACCAGCGCACCGGGCTGCTGCTCGAGCGCCTGGCCCAATCTCTGCTGTACACCAGCAACGACAAGGCCGAAGGCCTGAACGCCTTCTTGGAAAAACGCCCCGCCAGCTTCACCGGCTCCTAAACCCGCACGCCCACGCACTACCTTCAAGGACAACACTTATGCATATCAACAACATCCTGGTCATTGGATCCGGTGCCATGGGCTCGCAGATCGGCATGCTTGCGGCCCTGGCAGGCTACCGGACCACCATCCAGGACATCGCCGAAGTTTCGCTGGCCGCGGCCCGCGCACAGCTGTCCTCCCGCATGGACAACTCCGTGGCCAAGGGCCGGCTTTCCCGCAAAGATGCCGACGCGGCGTTGGGCCGCCTGCGTTTCACCACCTCATTGGAGGAGGGAGCGGCGGATGCCGACTTCGTCATCGAGGCCGCCACCGAGAAGCTGGAAATCAAGCGGGCCATCTTCGCCGCCCTGGACGTCGCGGCACCTGCCCACGCCATCCTGGCCACGAATTCCTCCACGCTGGGCTCCTCCAAGGTCGCCTCGGCCACCTCCCGCCCGTCCAAGGTGTGCAACATGCACTTCTTCAACCCGGCGCTGGTCATGAAGTGCGTCGAGGTGGTCAGGCACGAGGAAACCAGCCAGGAAACCATCGACGCCACCATGGAACTGGCTCGTTCCCTGGGCAAGTCCCCGGTGCTGGTCAACAAGGAGATCCCCGGCTTCGTGGCCAACCGCCTGATGGGTGCGCTGCGTGACGAGGCGCTGCGCCTGCAGGAGGCCGGCATCGCCAGCATCGCCGACATCGACACGACCGCCAAGACCGCGCTGGGCCACCCCATGGGCCCCTTCGAGCTCATGGACCTGGTGGGCCTGGATGTCAGCTACCTGATCCGCATGGCCACCTATCAGGAGACCGGGAACGAGTCCGACCTGCCGCACCCCGATGTGAAGGCGCTCTACGAGGCCGGCCGCTTCGGCAAGAAGACCGGCTCGGGCTGGTACGACTACGACGGCACCGGAGCCAAGAAGTAATCCCCCTCCCGGTACCGCCGGCCGGGGCCCCCCACGCGCACGACACCGACTCTAAGGAACAACACCATGGCAGAGGCATTCCTCATTGGCGGGGCCCGCACCCCGGTCGGCAGCTACGGCGGTGCGCTGTCCTCGGTGCGCCCCGACGACCTGGCAGCCATCGCCATCAGGGCCGCGGTCGAGCGCGCCGGCATCGACCCGGACACGGTGGACGAGGTCATCTTCGGCAACGCCAACGGCGCCGGTGAGGAAAACCGGAACGTCGCACGCATGGGCTGGCTGCTGGCCGGTTACGGCGAGAACGTCCCGGGCATCACGGTCAACCGGCTGTGCGCCTCTGGCCTGAGCGCCATCATCATGGCCAGCCACATGATCAAGGCGGGCGCCGCGGACGTCGTCGTCGCCGGCGGCGTCGAGTCCATGAGCCGGGCCCCCTGGGTGCAGGAAAAGCCGACGAAGGCCTTCTCCAAGCCCGGCGAAATCTTTGACACCTCCATCGGCTGGCGCTTCGCCAACGACCGCTTCACCACCGGGGACCTGTCCCGCAACGGCAAGATGACCCACTCCATGCCGCAGACCGCCGAGGAAGTCGCCGAGGTCTACGGCATCAGCCGCGAGGACGCCGACGCGTTCGCCGTTTCGTCCCACGAGCGCGCGCTCGCGGCGATGGCAGGCGGCAGACTCGAGGCCGAAATCGTGCCGGTGACCATCCGCGGCCGCAAGGGCGAGACCGTGGTGGACACCGACGAGGGTCCGCGTGCCGGCACCACCGCTGCGGTGCTCGCCGGGCTGCGACCCATCATCAAGCCCGGCGGCGTGGTCACCGCAGGAAACTCCAGCACCCTGAACGACGGATCCTCCGCGATCGTGATTGCTTCCGAGGCCGCGGTGAAGAAGTACGGGCTGGTTCCGCGCGCCCGCATCGTCGACGGCGCATCGGCCGGAACGGCCCCGGAAACCATGGGCATGGGCATGGGCCCCTCCACCTTGAAGGTGCTGGAACGTGCCGGCTGGGGCATCGGGGACCTGGGCGCGGTCGAGCTCACCGAGGCCTTTGCCTCCCAATCCCTGGCAGTCATGCGGGAACTGAAGCTCGATGCGGGCATCGTCAACAACGACGGCGGCGCCATTGCGCTGGGCCACCCGCTGGGCTCCAGCGGTTCGCGCCTGGTGGTGACCCTGCTGGGCCGAATGGAACGCGAAAACGCCAACCGCGGCCTGGCCACCATGTGCGTCGGCGTGGGCCAGGGAACGTCGATGCTCATCGAGCGCGTCTAGGGATTCATTGGTTCGGCGCTGGCCGTGCACCTGCAATTGCA